>CAWVZQ010000806.1:0-1724 GCA_963934405.1 uncultured Opitutales bacterium
ACAAAGAACTTCCCATGAGGACGAACGTCCTTTTGGTATTCGGCCTTGGTTTCAAGTGTTACCGGTCCTTTCCCAAAGGCTGTGCCGGTAGATAGCCACTTTCCATAGGTTCCATCCTCAAAGTCGGCAAAGACGATGGGACCTGCTGAGTCGGGATCGCTTTTAACAAGCACATCCTTCTCGGAATCGAAGTCTCCTCTAAGAATCCTTCCTGCGGCCAACATATACTTGGCCGCATCGACGGAACCCAAAACCATGGATTCGCCTAATTTTTTGCCTAATTCCGATGAGCGTTCGAGCACATCGAGATCTCGGGCGATTCTACCATTGTGCTCCATCGACTCGTACCGAGCTTGGCGGTATCCAGAGCTCTGCAAATATCCTTGAAGAGCATAAAAATCTTTGGTTGAGATGGCATCGAACTTGTGGTCGTGACAACGAGCGCATGCAACGGTCAAACCGAGAAAACTCTTTGAAAATACGCCGATCATGTTGTCGAAGCGATCGGCCTCGTCTTGGCGAGTATCCACGGGTGAGTGAATCCATTCCCCAAGAAACCAAAAACCAGTTGCGAGAATTGATTCGTTCGCTCCGGTGTCCGGATGTGAGCGAGGTTCTTCGAGAAGATCACCCGCAACGTGTTCAGTCACGAACTGATCATAAGGCACATCCGCATTCAAGGCCCGAATCAAGTAGTCGCGATAGCGAAAGGCATTGGGAGTGTTGGCATCAAATTCGTGTCCCCGGCTTTCGGCGTATCGAAAGAGATCCATCCAATGACGAGCCCACTTTTCACCAAACTCGGAGGAATCAAGCAAGCGATCCACGACCTTTTCGAAGGCATTACCGGAACCGTCCTCGATAAAGGTATTTACCTCTTCGGGAGTGGGAGGCATTCCTCGCAGGTCATAAGTAACGCGTCTAATCAAAGTACGGCGATCGGTTGAAACCGCAGGGTTTAATCCACTTTTTTCCAAGCGAGCCAAAATAAATCGGTCGATTGGAAGTTTTCCCCAAGCCTCATCCTTAACTTGAGGCAAGTTCGGTTCCAAAACGGGCTTCCATGCCCAATGCGAAGCCTTACGCCCTGCGAGGTCGAAAATTTTCTTGGTAGTTCCGCCTGTAGGTTCAGGTTCTTTGGGCCAATGGGCACCCGATAAAACCCATTTCTCCAGAATTTCAATTTCGGTGCTTGAAAGCTTGCTTTTGGGAGGCATCTGCAGATCGGGGTCTCGATAGCGAATAGCCTCTATCAGCAAACTCCCTGAAAGGTCACCAGGCTTGACAGCAGGTCCGATGTCTCCACCTTCCAAAGCTCCCTTTAGGCTATCCAGATAAAGGGCACCCTTAAGCTTCTTCGCCTGGTGTGAATGGCAATCATAACAACGATTTATCAGCAAGGGACGAACCTTGGACTCGAAAAAAGCTAATTCGTCACCATACAGAAAGGGTGAAGAGACAAGAAAAAGCGAACTTGCGATCCAAAGGGACTTCTTTCCAATCATACCAGGGCTCATATTGATTGTTATCATTTATAGAATTGATCGGGTGTCAAACGCAGGAACATTCTGAATAGTTAATTTATCAAAGAGGAAAATAGGACTTGAAACGGAAGACCACCCATGGATTGAATCCTTGAAGGGAGATCAAATTCACAGGCTTTTGACATTGGTAAACGGTTTGATTGAAACTTACTATACAATATCCAAAACAAGCCGAATTAC
>CAWVZQ010000807.1:0-1718 GCA_963934405.1 uncultured Opitutales bacterium
TTTCATGTTTCATGTACCCCTTTACGGTTTCCACCAAATTAGGGATCAAGTCATAGCGGCGTTGGAGTTGCACTTCGATTTGGGAGAAGGCGTTCTCGAATCGATTTTTCAAGGTCACCAGCGAGTTGTATATTTTTATCACTACAGCGATCAGGATCACGGCGCCGCCGACGACTGCGGCAATGGTTATGGCTGTTGAACTCATTTTGATTTATCCTTTTGTTGAACTGTTTTCGTTTTTTCTAATAAATTCGTTTACCATTTGCTGAGCAGTATGGAGTTGTCTTTGGAAAATGACAAAGGATTCGTTGGCGGCAAGTTCTTCCGCCATTAGTTTTCGAGTTGTTTGACGACGAATGTCATGCAGTTTGCTCGCAATAGCTTGAATGCGTTCGGGTTCCGTTCCTTTTACGAGTTCGGAAGTTATCTCGTCGACCTGTTCGAAATAAACGTCCAAACCGTCCTTGCGGCGTTGCAAAAACAGTTCACGCAAGGTTACTCCGATTCCCCATGCAATAGCTAGAAGAGAGACGAGCAGGGCAAGGGGGTCAGACCAGTTTTGTATAAAGGTTGGCTCGTCTCTTTCGTAGTATTGACGAGTTCCTTCATGTAGGGGGAACTGATGGTGGGGCAAGGTCGGGGAGGTCAGTTGAGCTAGCAACGGTTGCTTGATCGCCAGGGACCCACGACCTTCGCTTAAGCTTTTCGTGAGCTGCAATGCGGCGGAGTCGGATAAATCGCTTGAACAAGCTAGGATGACGTCTGTTCCAATGGTCGGTAATTTCTCACGAGGCAAACCTTTCCCGGCTTCAATGGGGTACGCCCCTGAGGGAATCTCAGCTTGGTGTATGAAGGGGTATGCTAGAGATAAGTTCGCCGCCGGTTCCTTGCCTAGATGCAAGAGATTGAGATCTCCTTTTCTCAATGCCTCGCTGACCATAGCGTTGCCGATGCCTGTGACTACGCATACAGCTTCCGTCTCTCCCTCCCTCAAGCTGATTAGACCATCCTTCAAGCTCTCCCTTCGCCACTTGTCGAGATTATTGGAAATACCGAATTGCTTAAACAGGGCAATGGCCAAGGTCTCCGTGCCTCCTCCTTTGGGACCGATTGAGACTGTCGCGCCTGCCAAGTTCGACAAGGTCTTGTTTTTATCCTTAATGATTACGTGCAGAACCTCCTCGTAAAGAGCGGTTACCGCTCTGCCGCTTTCGCCTCGTGGCAAATCGTTTTGCACAAGGCAAAGGTCGACTTCTCCCTTTGCCAAGCGAGTTAGGTTGTCCCCGCTTCCGGAACTCCCTGAAACTTCGACCTTCCACTCATTTGAATTTTGAAGAACATCAGCAATTGCCTTAGCTGCTTCGTCATAATGTCCGCCGGTTTCGCCTCCCGATATGGTCCAGTGGGTTTTTTCTTCTTCATAAATCAAGAAGTACCCGCTCCCCGTCATCACTAATCCGGCCAGGACGGCGAGTAGCCTTATGCGTAAAGAATTCATTTCAAAGCAATGTTATAACCCGAATTATACCTCATTGGGAGAGTTTTCATCCATTACAAAATTTTGCGCTGTTTGTAACTAGCCTTTTCGGAAACGGAGTTTTCTCGACGAGCGAAGAAAATTCATTACCGACACCTCGGTCGTCAATCGAGAAGACGAACTTTGGCGGATGCGGAATGGAATCTCAATTTGATGCCGTCGGCGGGATATTGAGGTGTAA
>CAWVZQ010000808.1:0-1718 GCA_963934405.1 uncultured Opitutales bacterium
AGCGAGGCTATGGCGGTGCCGTGCCCGAGGTATGCTCCGTCGGGGCCGTGCGAACCGCCTACGAGGTCGATGGAAGAGAGCTTGGCGTCGGCTAGGGAGGGGTGGTTGCCGTCAACGCCGCTGTCGAGTACGGCGACCTTGACTCCCCTGCCCCATTCGCTGCGGTTTTCAGGTGCGTCGAGCCAATCGGCGGCGTCTCCCGCAAAGCCTTTTTCACCTTCGAGGTATTCGGGACGCGGCAAGGGAGGAGCGGACACGGGACGGTTCCACTCCATTTCGGTGTCATCCTTCCAGTCCCCCAGCATCTTGCGAGCCTTTGCGGGGTCGCGAAGCCGAATTCGCAAGGTGGCCAGAGGGCCGGACTCGTCGATGACGTCGATTCCTCGTGAAGGCGCCTCCAAGGCGAAGGCGGCCGCCTTTTCGGGAGAGGAAAACCCGATGACGACGTCGCGCAGCGGTTTGCGCTTCCGCAACATCAAATCCGCCAAGGTTTCGAAGGAGACGTCGGGCAAGTCTGTTTGGTTTGCCTTGGGGGGCCGTTTTGGGGTGAACACCTGTCGGGGTTTTGCCCGTGCTGCTCCGTCGGGGGGAGCTTGGTTGGAGTCGGCGCCTTCGGAACCGTCCGTCTGTTTGGTTTTGCCATACCAATAGGACAGGGAGAACGCCACGACAGCCACTAAAAGTATAAGTAATCCTCGATTCACGGACATTAAACATTTGCCCGAAAGCGAGATACTCGCAAGACGAAAGCCTTTGTTTCAGATGAACTTGCCCGAAGATATTGACTTTCTACTGGTTGGCCACGGCTTGGCGGGGGCTTTGCTTGCGGATGCCCTGGAGCGTAGGGGCAAGCGTGTTGCGGTTGCCGATCCTTATCTCACCTTTGGGGCGACCAAGGTTGCGGCGGGCATCCTAAATCCAATTATCGGGCCGAAGCTGAATGCCCCATGGCGAATCAAGGATTGTCTGGAGAGGGCTCGCGAAACCTACGAGAGACTAGGCAAGGCTTGGGACGTTGAACTGTATCGGGAATTCCGAATGATCCGCATATTCAAGGATCTGGAAATGGCGGACAGGTGGAAGGTACGGAAGGTGGAAGCCGCAACGGCCCCATTCATGGGTAAAATCTTTGAAACCGAGGAACTGAACGAAATGGGTGCTGAATCTACCTATGGTGCGGGAGAAGTTTTAGGTGCGGGTGCCTTGCGGGCGCGAGAACTGGTCGACTCTTCCCGGCGACACTTGAGCGAAAGCGGACTTTTTCATCCGGAAGCCTTCGATGCGCATGATGCGCCCTTGGATAAAAGAATCGTTTTCTGCGAAGGCTTTCGCGTAAGGGACAATCCTTGGTTCAGCGCCCTGCCCTTTGCTCCCGTTCGTGGAGAAATCCTTGAGATGGCCGACGATCGAACCGAGTTTCTGAACGGGGGGACTTGGTTCTTGCCTCAGGGATCGGGCAAGGCGTTGGCCGGCTCGACCTTCGACTGGGACGACTTGGAGAGCGGGCCGACAGATGCGGGAACAACAAGGATTTTGGAAGGACTATCCTACCTGAATGACCCGAAGCCTTCGGTGACAGGTCTTCGAAGCGGAGTACGGCCCGGCACTCGCGATCGTATGCCGATAATGGGCACACATCCGAAGAATCCATCGATTTCGATTTTCAACGGGTTCGGTTCTCGGGGTGGAACTTTGATTCCGCTTTGCGCGGAACTCTT
>CAWVZQ010000809.1:0-1716 GCA_963934405.1 uncultured Opitutales bacterium
GACTGGTCGCGCGTCCAGCGCGGGTAGGCAAACCAGACCTGCTTGCCCTCCTTGTTGGCAAAGGGCTTGGCGTTGGTGATCGTACGGGTCTTGGCATCGAAATCGGCAAGGTACAAGGTACGGCCCGGAACCTTGCGTTTGAATCCCTTTTGGTATTCGAAACAAATTTTGGTCTGGTCGACCGACAAGCTCAAACGATCCAGGTATCCGCTTTTCGCCAGGTCGCATTTGATCTTCTCGAAAACCGGTTGGCCCTTGGGCTTGGGAGTCATCAGGAAATAGCCCCTGCCCTGCTTGGGATGAGCGTGATTGACCAGAATCCGCCCATCCGTCAGGCAAGTGTAGGCCCAAGTGTGCGTGCCCTTGCCGGTAAGGGCAATTTCCTCGCCGGGTTTTCCTCCGATCTTCCCGGCCATGACGTGGTATCCCCCACCCTTCGGGTTTTTTCGGTTCCAAATCGGAGTGTTTTTGCCGTCCCGGGTCCAAGTCTGGTTGAAGTTGGTTTGCGTGGCATCGGTGATCTGATGAAAACCCGTGCCGTCTGTATTGATGATGCAGATCGCCGTCTTCCACATACCGACCTGAGGATGATTTTGGACACGCCGGAAAAAAACCAGTTTGTCTCCCGTCTTGGACCAGGAGGGCTTGAAATCCCAATGTCCCGTGGTGAGAGGCTTGCCCTCGGGCTCACCGAGCACGCTGATGTGGATTTCCCCGTCCTTGAAGTAAGCCGATCGGTGCCCCTCGGCAACCGACGGATGAGGGGATTGACCTAAAACCGGAAGGCCCGAAACCACTGCCAGCGCCATTGCGATCAAGCTTTGGATCACGGATAATTTCAATGGATTGATTTTCATGTTCTTACAAACACGCTAGAGTAAGGTAAGGTTGCATCGAAATTGATGGATCAGGGAAAGGATGAAGGTTCAGCGCTTCTTTGGCTTGCGCTCGGATTCTTTCATAGGGGGAGCTTGGCCTTGGGTCCGTCCTTGAGCAGCTTGACCATGCGCGGGCGGGCCTTTCGAATTTCCTGCAGGTCGACCTTGTTTTGGGTAAGACCGTTGAGGAAGCCATAAAAGCCGGCCAACTCTTCGCTCCATTCCCCTGAAACTGTGTCGATGGAGGACTCTCCTTTTTTGTTTCGAAGGCTTGTCTTTGCTCCCTTGGACAGGAGAAGCTTGACGATTTCGAACCGTCCCATGAAGGCCGCCACGTGCAAGGGGGTGTTCCCGTCACGGTTCCTTCCCGTCGGCTTGGCTCCGTTTTGGAGAAGGTACCGAGCATGCTCGAGCCGGCCATGAAAGCCGGCCGAGCTCAGGAGAGACCCACCGTCCTCGGAGAGTGCATTGACGTCGGCGCCGGATTCCACCAAGCGCTTGAATTCGGCGAGGTTGTCAGAGAAAATAGCTACCTCCAGCTTTCCCCGCAACTGCTGTGGGTCTACCTTCTTATCCGAGACGTGAAAGATGAAGTCGTTGCTGAACAAGCCGTTCTTGTTTTGCAATTGGACGAAATTCATCCCTTCGGGTGGAAGATTTGCGAACTCGATCTCGACCCGTTCATTGCTCCCCAACTTGACCGAGCCTTCCGCCTTCCGGCCGTTGACAATGACGGAGGCGCCTTCCTTCAGGTGCCGACCGCTCACCACCATGGTCTTGTTCTGTTTGGACAGGACGGGGAACTTCTGAGCTCCGCGTTGTTTCTCAATCGGGCCTT
>CAWVZQ010000810.1:0-1715 GCA_963934405.1 uncultured Opitutales bacterium
TGTACCCTCTGAAATTCAACAACAAAACCAATGGGATTACTCCCCGCCGTTGGTTGCTGGGTTGCAATCCGGGTTTGTCCGATCTCATCACCTCTGCCATTGGGGATGACTGGGTAACCGATCTGGATCATCTGCGTGATCTCGATGCTTATTCGGAGGACGCTTCCTTTAGAGAGAAGTTCAGGGCGGTGAAACGATGCAACAAGGAACTTTTGGCCGATCACCTTTCTGCTGAACTTGGGTTGAAGGTGAATCCCGACGCCATCTTCGATTCTCAAATAAAACGTCTACACGAATACAAGCGCCAGCACCTGAACCTTTTGCATGTACTCACGCTGTATCGTCGCCTGCTGAACGATCCCGGTCTCGACGTGCGTCCTAGGGTCTTTCTATTCGGAGCCAAAGCGGCTCCCGGTTACCATCTCGCCAAGCTCATCATTCGAGCCATCAATCTAGTCGGACGTCGGATCAACGATGATTCCCGTATCGGCGACAAGATCAAGGTTGCCTTCATTCCCAACTATGGCGTTTCCGCAGCCGAGCGAATCATCCCTGCGACGGATCTTTCCGAGCAAATCTCGACTGCGGGCAAGGAGGCCTCGGGCACGGGCAACATGAAGTTTGCCCTTAACGGCGCCCTTACCATTGGGACGCTCGATGGAGCCAACGTCGAAATCCGGGACGAGGTCGGCGAAGAAAACATATTCATTTTCGGAAAAACCGTCGAAGGTCTCGAGGAGCTACGTCAAGCTGGCTACGATCCACGCGCTGTCTACGAATCTGACGAGGAACTTAAAGCCGTGGTTGATTGGCTCAGTTCCGATACCTTTACCGGAGGAGAACGCGGGGTCTTCTCGGATCTCGTCCACAGCTTGCTCGATTGGGGAGATCCTTACTTTGTTCTCGCCGACTACCGTGCCTACGTCGAGGCTCAGGAAAAGGCCGATTCCGTTTATGCTGACGTTGAACAATGGAGTGCCATGGCCATTCGCAACGTGGCTCGTTCGGGGAAATTCTCTTCTGACCGGACCATCCGAGAATATGCCAAAGAGATCTGGAGTCTTGAACCTATACCCGTCGCGCAGTGAAGTTTCGTTTTTCCTGTTTCCTTTTCCTGTTTCTTGGACCTTATTGTCTGGGTTTCGGAGAAGAATCATCACTGCCTTTCGTTCCCGGAGAGCGCCTGCATTACAAAATCAAATGGGGTCTCATCCCCGTAGGTAGAGCAACCCTCGAAGTCGCTCCATCCGAGGAAGTGAATGGGACCCTTTGCCACAAGTTTGTTCTTTCCGTCCGGACCAACGAATTCGCCGATGCGTTCTATAAAGTCCGCACCCGTGCGGAAAGCTATCTAGCTCCTGGTTTTCGTCGATCCTTGCTGTACCGAAAAAAACAGCAAGAAGGGAAAATCGAGCGCGACGTGGTCGTGCGTTTCGACTACGATCGCAACTTGGCTTTTTATTCCAATTACGGAAAGGTCGAACGGGAAATCCCGATCAGACCTGTTTCCTTCGATCCCCTATCTATTGCCTACCTATTCCGACTGGGGGAAATCAAAACCGGCGTAAAGCGATCCTTTCCCACATGCGACGGTCGGGTTCTTCAGGACGTGGTGGTAGCCGTACAGGAAAAAGAAAAACTTCGGGTCGCGGCAGGCAAATTTGAAGTGTTCGAGGCGACACCCGCTCTTAAGAATCTCCGAGGGGTCTTCAAGA
>CAWVZQ010000811.1:0-1715 GCA_963934405.1 uncultured Opitutales bacterium
TGTACCCTCTGAAATTCAACAACAAAACCAATGGGATTACTCCCCGCCGTTGGTTACTGGGTTGCAATCCGGGTTTGTCCGATCTCATCACCTCCGCCATTGGGGATGGCTGGGTCGCCGATCTGGATCGTCTGCGTGATCTCGATGCCTATTCAGAGGACGGTTCCTTTAGGGAGAAGTTCAGGGCGGTGAAACGATGCAACAAGGAACTTTTGGCCGATCACCTATCGGCTGAACTTGGGTTAAAGGTGAATCCCGACGCTATCTTCGATTCTCAAATAAAACGTCTGCACGAATACAAGCGCCAGCACCTGAACCTCTTGCATGTACTCACCCTGTATCGTCGCCTACTGAACGATCCCGGTCTCGACGTGCGTCCTAGGGTCTTTCTATTCGGAGCCAAAGCGGCTCCAGGTTACCATCTCGCCAAGCTCATTATTCGAGCCATCAATCTAGTCGGCCGTCGAATTAATGATGATTCCCGAATTGGTGACAAGATCAAGGTCGCCTTTATGCCCAACTATGGGGTTTCCGCAGCCGAACGAATCATCCCTGCGACGGATCTGTCCGAACAAATCTCGACGGCGGGGAAGGAAGCCTCGGGCACGGGAAACATGAAGTTTGCCCTGAACGGCGCCCTTACCATTGGGACGCTCGACGGAGCCAACGTCGAAATCCGGGACGAGGTAGGCGAAGAAAACATATTCATTTTCGGAAAAACCGTCGAAGGTCTCGAGGAGCTTCGTCAAGAAGGTTACGATCCGTATGCCATTTACGAATCCGACGAGGAACTTAAAGCCGTGGTTGATTGGCTCAGTTCCAATACCTTTACCGGAGGAGAACGCGGGGTCTTCTCGGATCTCGTCCACAGCTTGCTCGATTGGGGAGATCCTTACTTTGTTCTCGCCGACTACCGTGCCTACGTCGAGGCTCAGGAAAAGGCCGATTCCGTTTATGCTGACGTTGAACAATGGAGTGCCATGGCCATTCGCAACGTGGCTCGTTCGGGGAAATTCTCTTCTGACCGGACCATCCGAGAATATGCCAAAGAGATCTGGAGTCTTGAACCTATACCCGTCGCGCAGTGAAGTTTCGTTTTTCCTGTTTCCTTTTCCTGTTTCTTGGACCTTATTGTCTGGGTTTCGGAGAAGAATCATCACTGCCTTTCGTTCCCGGAGAGCGCCTGCATTACAAAATCAAATGGGGTCTCATCCCCGTAGGTAGAGCAACCCTCGAAGTCGCTCCATCCGAGGAAGTGAATGGGACCCTTTGCCACAAGTTTGTTCTTTCCGTCCGGACCAACGAATTCGCCGATGCGTTCTATAAAGTCCGCACCCGTGCGGAAAGCTATCTAGCTCCTGGCTTTCGTCGATCGTTGCTGTACCGAAAAAAACAGCAAGAAGGGAAAACTGAGCGCGACGTGGTCGTGCGTTTCGACTACGATCGCAACTTGGCTTTCTATTCGAATTACGGAAAGCTGGAACGGGAGATCCCGATCAGACCTGTTTCCTTCGATCCTCTTTCTATTGCCTATTTGTTCCGACTTGGAGAAATCAAAACCGGCGTGAAGCGATCCTTTCCCACATGCGACGGTCGGGTTCTTCAGGACGTGGTGGTAGCTGTACAGGAAAAAGAAAAAATTCGGGTCGCGGCAGGCGAGTTTGAAGTGTTCGAGGCGACACCCGCTCTTAAGAATCTCCGAGGGGTCTTCAAGA
>CAWVZQ010000812.1:0-1713 GCA_963934405.1 uncultured Opitutales bacterium
CTCGATGCCGGCGGCACTTGGAAGGATCTTCAGAAATTCGCGAGAGAGATTTCCGATGAAGTTTTCATTTCCCGCAATCTTGATGCATTGAGTAAACGTGGAGTAGACATGCTCTTTCACCCGGGCACTCATGACATGGTCGCCTTCGACATGGCCTGGGGGGGAAAGAACCATCCCTCCATTCCGGTTTACCTTGGAGCCAATTCCGGACATGGGAAGCGGGGTCACCCGAAGACCGAAAGAGATCAGCAAAACAAGGCCGCCTTCATGCTCAAGCATTTCTTTCCAAAAAAAGTCGAGGGAGCCTTGCTCACTCCACCCATCGTTCAACATGTCGTGAAAGGAAAAACCATCGAGGTCACCGTTTCTTTCCCGGAAGCGTCAAAGGAAGAAAGCGGTCGAATTTGGTGGATATTCGACCGGGCACCGGACGGCAGTCCGGATTATTTGACCGAAATGATTCCGGATGACCAAACGATGGAAATGAAACGAACAGGCAACCGTTGGACCGCAACGATTAAGATTGATCCCAAAGCCTCCCGCATCGATTTCTTCAGCAATCATCGCAAAACCCTTCGATATGAAGAGAACTCCTACAGGTCTTACCTCTCCAGCCCCTATACCCGGGTCAAGCTCTCTGAATGAAAAAAATAATCATAACACTGATACTTGTAGTACTCTGCGGTGTTACCAACCTCCGGGCAAAACCAGAACAGCCAAATATCGTTCTCCTACTAGCGGACGATCTTGGTTGGGCGGATTTAGGCTTTCAAGGATCCTCGGATATCCTTTCCCCTAACATCGACCAACTAGCAAAGCATGGAATCCGTTTCACCGACGGCCATGTATCCGCATCGGTGTGCAGTCCATCCCGAGCTGGACTGATGACCGGGCGTTATCAGCAAAGATTTGGGCATGAAGCTAATTCCCCTCCCCCATCCGAAGGTATGGATATCAAACAAATCACCATCGCGGATCGTCTAAAAGAACTGGGCTACCGGACTGGATTAATCGGCAAGTGGCACTTGGGAAATCAAGACGTTTATTATCCGACCCGTCGCGGATTTGATTACTTTTACGGTCTGCGATCCGGTTCAAGAAGTTATTTCCACAATGCCAAGAAGGATGATAAAAAAGGTAACCCCAAAGCCATCGAAGAGAATGGAAAGAAAGTGGAGTTTGAGGGATACCTGACGGATGTCTTCGGCCAAAAAGCGATCGACTTTGTTAATTCGCAAGACGACAAACCTTTCTTTCTCTATCACTCCTTTACCGCTCCTCATGGTCCTATGCATGCGACCGAAGAAGACAAAAAACTGTTTTCATCCATTGAAAACACCAAAAGAAGGAGCTACGCAGCCATGATCTGGGCAATGGACCGAGCGATTGGCAAACTGATCGATGCCCTGAAAGCCTCCGGGGAATTCGAAAACACTTTGATCTGGTTTCTCAGTGACAATGGGGGAGCCACAGGAAACGCATCCGTCAACCTACCCTTGGCCGGACATAAGGGAATCAAATTTGAAGGTGGCACTCGGGTTCCGTTTTTCGCTCATTGGCCAAAGCAATTCAAGGAACCTAAGAGATTTGATTCGATGATGATCTCTTTGGATATCATGCCCACCACCCTGGCTGCGGCTGGAGCGAAGGAAGAAGATTTAAAGAACCTGGATGGAGTGAATCTCCTACCCTTCATCAAAGGAGAAAAAGCTA
>CAWVZQ010000813.1:0-1707 GCA_963934405.1 uncultured Opitutales bacterium
GATTAACGTCCGTGGAACTTTCGGCAAAAACTGCCGCAACGTGGTGCCAGCGATCGTCGGTTACGATGGTCTTCCCAACGATTGCACCACCATTGACCTCGATTCGTATGGCTCCGGCTTGGCCGTTATTAGTTTGAGTGCGGAAGTACCATTTCTGGGCTGCAGAGTTGGTTCCCCAGCGTAAAATTCGACCATTGGTATCGGCTGTCTTTATCCAAGCCGATAAGGTTCTGGGACTGGAGCCGGTAATACCTTTGTAGCCGGTGATCAGGACTCTGTCGTTACCTCCCCCATTGAAGCTGATGCCATTACCCATCCTGCCACTTGCCCAAGAAGCGCCATTCTGCAATGTCCCATTGTGGTCGTTGCCCGATGAATCCGCAGCTATGGTTCCGGAACCCTCGTCAAATGTCCACCATGCCGCGAGATCCGCTGGACGAGTGATCCTGTTGGGTGCTACCATGGCGGGCGCCACGGCGTAGTCGTCAATTCCGTCAAGTACGAGGGCTCCCGTACCGAACTTGACGTCTGCCCCGTTGACCCACGATGCATTGCCAAAAACAGTGGCGTTGGCATCGCCTCCAGATGAGTCCGGAGCAACCGAACCATTTGTTTCGTCAAATGTCCACCAACCCACGAGATCTTCCACTCGGGTGACCTTTACGTTGTAGTTTAATCTATGCGTAGCCCGTATGGAATGATCGGCATTGGCATCTTGGGCTGCACCCGTTGGTATGGTCAGAAATACAAAGGTTTGGTTCCTGTCGGGGATAATGTCGAATTGATATCGGGAGGCATTGATGTCGGTTGGGGTGAAGTCCTGAACGACTCCTCCCTTGACTTCAATCTTTTGAGCCTGAAAGCCCGACACGTTGGCGTCATTGCCGGCGTTGTCGCGAAAGATAATCGATACAGGTATTGGTTGAGTATGAGTAGCCAAGGTGGCGTTGATCTCGACGCTTGGACCGAAGTCGCCCATCCCGTCGCCGTAAGCCGAGGTTACGTCCTCCAAGGTAAGCGCCGCATCATAGAGGCGAACGTCGTCGATGAATCCCTCAAACACGTCGCCACCTTCGGGAGTGCCTCCGATTCCCAGCAAGCCGTCATCTTGATCGATGTTTTTGGTTTCACTGATCGAGCTCATGGTGCGACCGTTCAGGTAGGTCTTGAATTTCTTGCCGTCGTAGGTGGCGACGAGGTGATTCCATGATCCGTGCACGATGGTGAATGCTCCACCGTCCAGGTAACTCGCTTGGAATCGGTAGTAGGCATTGGCCGTGTTCCCTCCTTCATCGAATTGAACGAAGTAGTAGGAGTAGAGCTCCTCCCTTTTGCAAAGAAGTTGAGCCCAACCCTGTTGAGTCGCCGTGCTTTTGAACCAGAGCGCGATGGTGTGTTCCGGCTTGCCCTTGAGGTTGTCGTGCGGACCTGCTTGCGCCCATCCTGAGTTTCCCGTGAGGTCCAAGGCGGAACGGGATATTCCCGAACCCCATTGGGCGCTTCCCTTGATGGTAGCATCCACACCGTTGCCTGTCGCGTCTTGAGCAACCGTGCCGTTGCCTTCGTCGAAGGTCCAACGAACTAATAGATCATCGTTGCGAACGACCCCATGAACCAACGAAAGCACAGTTCCTAAAACCGTAGTTAGGAAAAATGTTTTCAGTGGGAACCTCATGCGCGAGAGAAGTGTATCATATGATAAGGTTC
>CAWVZQ010000814.1:0-1706 GCA_963934405.1 uncultured Opitutales bacterium
CTCGGGCCGTAATCCTGACGGGAAAATACTCGCACCTGAACGGACAACTAACCAACAAGGACGTATTCGACGGTTCACAGCAAACCGTTCCCAAGCTCCTGCAAAAGGCGGGTTACCAAACGGCCATCGTGGGGAAGTGGCACCTGAAGTCGACCCCCACGGGCTTCGACCACCACGAGGTGCTCGTAGGGCAAGGAAGTTACTACAACCCGATCCTAATGACCAATGGGGAGCGGGTGAAGCACGAAGGATACACCACGGACCTGATAACCGATCGAGCGTTCGATTGGCTGGACAAGCGAGACAAAAAAAAGCCGTTCTTCCTAATGTGCCAGCACAAGGCGCCTCACGGTCGATGGGAGCCGGCCTTGCGGCATTTAGGCATTTTCGACGACGTGACGATTCCGGCCCCCCCCACCCTCTTCGACGACTACGCGGGCAGAGGCAAAGCCGCCTCCATGCACAAGATGGGAATAGCCGACCACATGGGAGACGCTCGCCTGATGTTCAAGTACTCGAGTAAGTTCACGCCGGAGCAGTTCAAGGTCTTCGACGGGTATTTTCGGCCGCGCAACGAGTCCTTCCTCGCCGCCAAGCTCAAGGGAAAGGAACGCACCCAATGGCATTACCAGCGGTACATCAAGAACTACTTGAGCTGCGTCAAAGCCGTAGATGAAAACGTGGGAAGAGTTCTGGAATACCTGGACAAGCAAGGTCTGGCCGACAACACGGTGGTCATCTACAGTTCGGACCAAGGTTTTTATCTTGGTGAGCACGGCTGGTTCGACAAGCGCTGGATGTTCGACGAGAGCCTGCGAACTCCCTTGATTGCCCGATGGCCCGGCGTGACCAAGCCGGGAACCGAATCGGCCGACATGGTGTCGAACGTTGATTTCGCGGAAACCTTTCTGGAAATTGCGGGGGCTACCATACCAAGCGACATGCAGGGTCGAAGCCTCGTGCCGATTCTAAAAGGCAAAACACCCGAGGACTGGCGAACCTCGCACTACTACCACTACTACGAGGCAGGAGGTCACGGCGTGCCCATCCATTACGGAGTAACCACGAAAAGCCACAAGCTGATCCGCTATCCCGCCCCCATCGACGAGTGGGAACTCTATGACCTGAAGAAAGACCCCCGGGAACTGAACAACGTATTCGGAAAACCGGAGTATGCACGGACGACCAAGCGACTGAATAAGGAGCTCGGTAGACTTCGAAAAGAGCTGAAGGTCGATGAAGAAAAGTGACTCGCGCCACCCTACCTGCGCTTGCCAAGATGGAAACAATCCGAAACCTTAACAACATGAAATTCTTAGCCACACTTACCACCAGCCTTCTCTTGACTATGCTTGCGCAAGCCGAGGAGGACAAGACCACGCCCAAAGCTCTGAACGACCGTTTATCCGTAAAAGGTTGGAAGTCATTAGGAGAAAAGGACTTCGCCCAAGTAAATTGTGACCCGGACACCTTTCAGTTCAAGAAGGATGGCACCATTCACTGCACAGGCAAACCAAGCGGCGGTTTGCGCTCGGTCAAGGTCTACAAGAATTTCGAGGTGACCTTCGATTGGCGTCACCTCAGGCATGCAGGCAATGCCGGAGTGTTCCTTTGGTGCCCACGCGCAGTACTCGACAAATTGCCACGCGGTCGATTACCGCAAGGGATAGAAGTACAGATCCTCGACTTAGGTTACGAGACGAATC
>CAWVZQ010000815.1:0-1704 GCA_963934405.1 uncultured Opitutales bacterium
GGCAGAACAATCTCGGATTTAGTTTCGCTCGAGCACGCGATGTGATGCGGAATCGCCGATACGTCGTTCTCTATCTGGATAGCGTCGTCTCTGACGCATTTTCCGCAAACGCCTTTATCTGAATTTATAGTCAAACACCCGTGCGTTCCTTGATAGGGTCCCACTTTGAGCGTGGTTTCGTCCACTAGCCTATAGAAACCGACCCAAATGAAAGGTTCGAATGCATGGTATAATTCGCAAGAAATGGTCGACATCACGGATACGAGATCGAATTCGTTTTCGGTCAAGGATCTTATGGTTCGAAAAGCTACTTGGTATTTCTCTTTCTTCATCTAGTTCTATTTTACTTAATCCTCACAGGATCCAATGATCCTACACTCTATTGGTACGATATTGGGATGGAGTGATGCCCTCCACCCTCAAAAATACTTTGTAGAAATGGTCGGCATTGCGGAAGCCCAAGTCGACGGCAAGGGCTTTGAAGGAGTCCTCGGTTTCGACTAAAAGGCGCTTGGCTCTCTCGATTCGCAAGCGAGCAATTTCCTCGCCAATGCTCCGGTCGAGAGATTCACGAAACTTTCGTTCCAAAGTTCGCCGAGCGATGGAGACTGCGGACGCTACGTCCTTCACTCGAATTTTCTTATGCCCGTTTTCCGAGATGAATCGAAGGGCATTGGCCACTACGGGATCTTCGGCTGCCAAAACGTCCGTCGATTGGCGGGGGATCAATCCCTTGGGAGGTGAATATTCAACCGTCTGCATCTTATCCTTTCCATTCATCATCTCATCCAGTTTTGCCGCGGCTCGAAAACCGATCAGCTCGAAGTCCAAATCGATGCTGGTCAGGGCGGGGTAGGGGGATGCGCAGATTGCGGGCTCATTGGAGGTTCCGACGATTGCCACGTCTTGAGGGACTTCTAATCCTTTTGTCCGACAGGTTTCGATCAGATGTCTGCAGTACAGATCGTTGCTTACTAGAACTCCGATCGGGGGTTCCCAGGAATTCGCCCATTTTTCCAGCCCGTCGAGGAATCTTTCCCAACCAAGACCTTCCCCTCCTAAGCCTCCCCTTGGAAAACGATACGTCGTGAAGCGAAAGCCTAGTGGTTTCAAGATTTCCCTGAAGCCTTCAATTTGTATTCGGGAATCCTTTTCACGAAGGAATCCCATATATCCGAATCGCTTAAAACCGCGACCCACTAAGTGCTGGGCTGCTATCTTGCCGGACGTCTCGAAGTCAGCCAGAACGCTTGATATGTTTTTCGCCGGAGAATTGAGCCATACGTTGACTGCAGGCATCTTGATCTTGTCGGCGGCTTGCGCCAAGGGTTCGGTGATGCGTCCGAGAATGCCATCAAACGGAGATACCCCTGACTTTGGTTTTAGCACGCGAACTGCGCTAGGTATGGTTACGCAATCCCATCCTGCCTTGTCCGCGTACTTATGAACCCCCGCATAAGTCTCCAAGTGGCGCTTGTGACCCCATTCCATTTCCAAGCATATGGCGACTCTCTTGGTGGCATTTCCTGTTTTCAGTGACATGTCTTTTGCCTTTTGCGGAAATCCTTCGCGCTCGTCAATTCTCGATGACGCAATAAAGCGAGAGTTTTTCGCTAAAAGCATCCGGATTCAACTTGCTGGCAAAGATGGGTACCGCTATTTTAACCTTTTATTGATGGTTAACCTTTGCCCCAAGTACGACGT
>CAWVZQ010000816.1:0-1703 GCA_963934405.1 uncultured Opitutales bacterium
CAATGACCCGACGTAAACCGTGCCATCAGATCCGATGGCGGGGGAGGAGGACACACCACCTCCCGTTTCAAATTCCCATAGCTTGACCCCACTCTTGCCATTGATGGCATAGAGCTTGTTGTCCAATGACCCGACGTAAACCGTGCCATCAGAACCGATGGCGGGGGAGGAGGACACATTCCCTCCCGTTTCAAATTCCCACTTGAGCTCGCCGGAAACAGTGAGGTCATTAAAGTTAGGGATATCTGCCGAATCTGGAGGATCCGGGGGGATAACATGACCGTGTCGCCTTTGTCGATGTGCTTGTAGCTTTGTTGTGGCGATTACATCGAGAGAAGACCAATAATAGCCGGATCGATCGGGACTGGTGGAACTGTTGGCGATGGCCTGAAGGGCCTGATATATAATACCTCGGCAACTAACTAAAGCGCCGTTTCCGTAGCTACTGCCGGCACTCCACTTGGATGCAAGTCCGGGCCTCTGCCTAAGGCCAGCCCGACGGATGTTACCGCCCGAATCCACAAGCGAGAAAGCCCGTACCACCGTCCCCGTTGGTTGGTTTTCCACGGAGGTGTGGGAAAGAAGAATGTCGCTCGGGGTAAGGTCATTGATCGCGAAGTTGGCGGAGACGGAACTCGAATCTTCATCCATCGCCCGTCGCTGGCGCGGAGTGTCGATGGTCAATGGGACGACCTCCCCTACGAGATTTCTTTTGCCGGTGACCGATGGCCAGACACCGTGGTCGAACACATTGGGGAATCGTCGTACATCGCTCGAGCCATCTTGCTTGGCCCGCCTTCTCCGAAGGACGAAATCATCGGTGGAATACCTCTGGGCTCCGTTGGCGTAAAAGGTGATTGAATTGCCTTTGCGCACTACCTTGTAATGGTTTTCGCCGCCTACCGAAAACCTCAAACCCGACATTCTGCTCCAACCGTCTTGCTTGAGGGAGGGTTGCCACCAATAGTTGCCCTCCAAGTGCCAACTCGCATGACTGGTGTCATTCGAATCCAGCAGGTGAAAATGAAAATGCCCCGACCATTGGAGCTTGCTCATTTTAAAGTCCAGTTCGAAGTTCCTCGGAACATTTGGAATCTGCAAATAGGCGGAGGAGTTGTATCCTCCGGAGCCGTTCCTGTTAAAACCTGTAGTCTCAAGTCTGAGCTTTCCGTTTAACACCCGGGTATAGGAAGGATTGTATTCGAATTCATAACCATTGTTCTTTTTGTAAAACAGCTCCAGTCCATCAGTGGAGTCAGACGAAAAATCATTGGTATAGGTGGTCAGGCCGGTATCCAGGTCGATGATTTGCAGGTCATCGATATCGACTGTCGATCCAGCCTGATTCGGACCCAGTCTCAGGCTGTAGTATCCGCTCGTATCCATTTTCCGGACTTCCACGCTGATGGCCTGCCAGTCGGATGCTTTTCCATCGGAAACGGAAACGGTGACTTGATAGACGTTACTTTGGGTTGCGTCGCCCGGATTATCGAAGTCGGGAGTCGAGGAGAAGGATAATTCGCCTGTGGCGGCATTGATCGTGAAGAGCGACTTGTCGGCCCCACCAATCAATTCGTAGGTCAAGACGTCGAGGTCGGGGTCGGTGGCTTCTATGTCGGTTACAAATTGCACCCCCTCGTTGATTTGGAAGGAAGACGCGGAAGCACCGCCGTTGGAGGTGATAAAGGGGGCGGCGTTGGGAG
>CAWVZQ010000817.1:0-1698 GCA_963934405.1 uncultured Opitutales bacterium
AACCCGATGCTCCCGATACGCATCGAGGTGAGTTCAATCCCATTCGTACGAATGTCCCCGGCATCGAAGTTTGCGAACTTCTTCCCATGCATGCCAAGTGCGCGGACAAATACAACCTGATTCGCTCTGTTCACCATACCTTTTCCGACCATGGCGGCGGGCATAAGCGTTTTCTTACTGGTCGTGACCCAAAGGAGCCGACCGGTTTCGTAAATGACTATCCTTGCGTGGGCTCAATGGCCTTCAAGGCTCTTGAGGGCAAACGTGATACCAGAGGGATGCCCGGATATATGGCACTCGGTAATGGCAGGGTCAACGGGATCAATACTTTCAGTTTCGGTTCGGCCTACCTAGGTGCAGAGACTCATCCCTTCGCCATTTCGGCCGATCCCAGTGAAAAGAACTTCAATGTAGAAAATATCGACATCGATAAAGCACTAACCGAGCGGCTCAACGATCGAACCTCACTCCTTCGTGATTTCGATCAGATGCGACGAGACATCGACAATAGCGGTATCTTTGACTCGATGGACATTTTTAACCAGCGCGCGTTAAGCATGATGACTTCAGAAAATGTGCGCGATGCCTTTGACTTGAGCAAGGAATCTGAAAGGACTCGAGATCGATTCGGCAACCATAACTGGGGAACTCGAGCGTTGCTGGCTCGTCGCTTGGTGGAAGCGGGTGCAAACTGGGTGACTGTAGTGATGGAAAATCCTTACGGCGGTACTGGTGTGCCTTGGATCGACGAAGGTGCCTACAATTGGGACAGTCATGCCGTAAACGCTCACATTTTCAAGGACTCCAAGGTGCGCCTTCCGATCTACGACAAGGTGATAACAGCTATGGTGGAGGACCTTTACGAGAGAGGTTTAAACAAGAAGGTCATGCTTGTCGTTACAGGCGAGTTTGGTCGCACACCTCGCATTTCGATAGGTAAGGGATCCAAGACAAAGGTGAACCAACCCGGCCGCGACCATTGGCCTCGAGCCATGAGCATGCTCGTTTCCGGGGGGGGGATGCGTACCGGACAGGTCATAGGGGCCACCGACTCCAAGGGCGAGGAACCTGTCGAGCGACCCTTGTCTCCCAACGATCTCTGGGCCACCGTCTACCGACATTTGGGCATAGATTACAACCTCTCGTTTCCCGATCATGCTGGTCGTCCCATGCCTATTCTGCCACACGGTTCCCCGATTCAAGAACTTTTGCCCGTTACTTGACATTGCTTACTTGGCGTCGATGCATTGAGGCATCAACGTTGGATTGACCTAAGCCTCAGGTTGAATGGTGATGACTGCATGATATTTTTCCGGCTACCTCTTTTCCTGTTGTTATCATTCTATTGTTCCTTTGGGGAAGATGCGACGATCGCGTTTGTTTTAGCTGAACGGGAATATGATACGCTCAAGACAGTCTCAGCGTTCTACGAATCGGAATTGAAGCCATTAGGGTTTCGGGCAACTTACGTTATAGCCCCTGACGTTGGAGATGGACGAAACGACTTAAAGGGAACGGAACGGGCTTTGGAGGCGGCAGATTTGCTTTTTGTGAGCGTTCGCAGGCGTGCGCCGAAGATTTCTCAGATGAATTCGATTCGCTCGTGGGTGAAAGCCGGCAAGCCTGTTGTTGCGATTCGTACGGCGAGTCACGCATTCCATTTGAGGGGAAAGGCTGCTCCGGCGGGACATGCGTTGT
>CAWVZQ010000818.1:0-1695 GCA_963934405.1 uncultured Opitutales bacterium
GACGATCACGACACCCATCATGCCATTTCCGCTTTCTGCGCCGATCCATCCGGTGCCATCTTCATGGGGGAGGGGACTTTTCTTCACAGTAATGTGGAGACGGCTTATGGCACGGTGCGAAGTTCCAATGGCGGCTTTTTCCGCTATAACCCGAAGCGGCGCCATCTCGAACGAACCGTTCGCCTTTCCATTCCCAATCCTTGGGGAATTGCTTTCGATGAATGGGGGCAGAACTTTTTTGCCGATACTTCCGACCCCAGCATGCGCTGGATGCTCCCAGGGTCGGTGCGTGTGGGATATGGTAGGTTCGCCACCAACCCGCCAAATCTCTTGTCAGTCCGAGTTCGCCCCACCTC
This sequence comes from uncultured Opitutales bacterium, assembly GCA_963934405.1. Taxonomy (GTDB): domain Bacteria; phylum Verrucomicrobiota; class Verrucomicrobiia; order Opitutales; family Seribacteraceae. The sequence goes on from CAWVZQ010000818.1 coordinate 357, forward strand.
GGGCCTGGAGTTTGTCTCCAGTCGTCATTTTCCTGACGAGATCCAAGGCGATATTCTTATCAACAACACTATTGGTTTTCAGGGAACGAAGCAGCACACTCTCGTTGACGACGGTACGGGCTACAAGAGTACCTTCCGCCACGACTTGGTGAAGGGTTCGGACCGAAATTTTCGACCGGTGGACATGGAATTCGCTCCCGATGGGTCTCTCTATCTGGTCGATTGGCACAATGCTCTCATCGGCCATATGCAGCACAGCGCTCGTGATCCTAGCCGAGACCATACCCATGGGCGAATTTACCGAATTACTTATCCTTCACGCCCTTTGGTCGAAGTCGCCGAGGTGGCAGGAGCAAGTTTGGAGCGCCTGTTGGAGAACCTGAAGTTGCCTGAATATCGCACGCGATATCGTACGCGTCGTGAATTGCGCGGACGCGATACAGTTGCCGTACTTTCTTCACTCGAGAAATGGACAGCGGAATTGGACGAGAACGAACCCTCGTATGAACATCATTTGCTAGAGGCCCTGTGGGTGAGCTGGGGCTTGAACCAGGTTGATAAAGGTCTACTTCAGCAACTCCTCGGCGCTAAGGATTACCGTGCTCGAAGTGCCGCCGTGCGTGTGCTTCGCTATAGTGGACACCAAATTACCGACCACATTTCTTTGTTGAAACGGGCGGCGGGAGACGATCATGGGCGAGTCCGCATGGAAGCCGTAGCCGCGGCTTCTTGGTTTGGTAAGAAAGATGGTTTGGCGGTCTTGAAAGCGGCAAAGCCAAGCAAAAAAACGAACAAAGTAGTGAACACCGGAGCGGGCCGCCTCGACGAACAAGGCGTTCTTCATTTTGCCGACGCTTCCCTCAAGTCGACCGAGGTCGATACGATAACCATTTCCCTTCCCGGATCAAACCAGACCCTGAACCTGTCGGAGGTCGAAGTGATCAGCGGCGGGAAGAATATCGCCCGAGAAGCAAAGTCCTCACAATCCTCCAAGTACAATGATGATTATCCCGTCGCTTTGTTGACTGACGGGGATCACGGAAATTTCGCCCACTCGGCACAGGGTGACACCAACCCTTGGTTCAAGTTCGAGTTTAAGCAGGGAGTGAAGGTGGAAGATGTTAAAATCTTCAATCGCAAGGGCTATGAAGCTCGTTTTCAGGATGGCCGAGTGAGTTTTTCCAAAGGTGACCAACCCGTCCTTACGATGGGCGTTAGCTTGAATGCCCCAGTTACTGTGGAAGGCATGGACTCGTTGATATCCCCTGTGTACAAGACGGCTATGGCATATTTACAAGGCCAAACGATCGAGGCCGACTCCGCTCCAGTTTATACCACC
>CAWVZQ010000819.1:0-1695 GCA_963934405.1 uncultured Opitutales bacterium
GGGACCGATTCCGCCCTCTTCGAGATCAACGCCACCACCAACGCTCTCCAGTTCATCGCTCATCCCGACTACGAATACCCCCACGACTCGAACGGCGACAACGCCTATGACGTCACCGTGATCGTATCCGACGGCAACTTGACCGACGCCCAAGACGTAACCGTCAACGTGACCGACGCCAACGACACCTACTGGACCTTCACCAACGCGGGAGTCACGGGTCGCCTTGGCCCTACCCAATCCCAAGTCAACGCCGCCTACGTCGGCACCACGCTAGAGGGCAACGTAACCATCAACACCCAAGGCATCCAGGAATGGACCGTCCCGCAACCGGGTGTCTACATGATCGAGACCTTGGGAGCATCCACTCCAGACCAAAATTACAGGAGCTCTAATAATGATCACGGCCTTGGTGCTAGAATGAAAGGTGATTTCAACCTAATCGTTGGAGATGAATTGCAGATTCTAGTTGGCCAAAAACCAAATCAATCTGAGTTCAATGGAGGTGGTGGCGGTACTTTCGTTGCGAAGGGTGTTAGTCATACAAATGCGATACCACTAATTGTAGCTGGTGGGGCAGGTTCGCATCGTTCCAATTATAGTGCTTCTGGTTTTGAAGATTTATTAGATGCCGTAACTGGTACAGCTGGAGTTACAACTCATTTTGTCGGCGGAACGAATGGAGGTGGGGGTGGTGGTGCTGGAAGCGAACAGACTGGTGCTGGTGGAGCCGGTTTTCTCGGCAATGGATCAGTAACCTCAATGGGAGGATATACAGTTGCATATTCTTTTCAGAATGGAGGAGTAGGTGGTTTCTTTGACTATAGTGGTGGACAAGAAGGAGGTTTTGGCGGTGGAGGAGCAGGTGGGTGGGGAGGTTCTGGCGGTGGCGGTGGTTATTCTGGCGGAGGTGCAGGGTATAATAACAGTGGAATTTCAGCTCAAGGCGGAGGCGGCGGTTCCTACAACGACGGTTCCCATCAGTACAACTTGGGCGGTTTCAACAGCGGCCACGGGTTGGTTGTCATTACTTTTATCGAACCTACGAACCTTGCCCCCACGGATCTTTCCCTGTCGAGCGCATCTGTCGCCGAGAACAGTTCCGCAGGCACCACGGTGGGAAGTTTTTCCGCGACGGATCCAGACGACAACGGTTCGAGCGTCTATTCCCACTCGCTGGTTGCTGGCAACGGCTCGACCGACAACGCCTCCTTCACCCTAGATGCGAACGGCACCTTGAAGACGGCGGCGGTCTTCGATTATGAGACCAAGACCTCCTATGCTGTTCGGGTTTCCGTGGCCGACGAGTACAACGCCACCTATGAGGAGGCATTCACGATTTCCGTGACCGACGTCGACGACACCGCCCCCTTGATTACCCTGCTCGGCAACGCCACCGTGACCCACGAGGCCGCCGTCGCTTATTCGGATGCGGGAGCCACTTGGACGGACGCAGTGGACGGCAACGGGACGGCCGTCCTCTCCGGTTCGGTGAACGTCAGCGTTCCCGGCGTCTACACGCTGACCTATTCCAAGAGCGACGTCGCGGGCAACGCCGCCACCCAAGTGACCCGGACGGTGACGGTGGAGGACACGACGGTTCCCGTGATCACCTTGTCCGGCTCATCCGCCGTGACGCATGAGGCGGCTACTGCCTATTCGGACGCAGGGGCCACTTGGACGGATACTTTGGAT
>CAWVZQ010000820.1:0-1694 GCA_963934405.1 uncultured Opitutales bacterium
CATCGCCCCGCGTTATGATCTCGCCAATCATTTGCTGTCGGGTGGCTTAGACTTTTTTTGGCGACGGCGTCTGATTCGGGAAGCCAAGGCAGACCAACCCCGAGACGTTCTCGATTTGGCCACAGGTAGTGGCGATGTCGCCCTTGCTCTTCGAAAGGCTTTGTCGGTCGAAGCCCAGATAACGGGGCTCGACTTCTGTCCTCCCATGCTCGCTGAGGCCGAGCGCAAAAGAATCGCCGCTGGTCATTCCTCAGATAGCCTTAGGTTTATGCAGGGAGATTGCCTCTCATTGGACTTTCCCGATGACAGTTTCGACCTCGTTACGATTGCCTTCGGCTTGCGCAACCTGTGTGACCGAGCGATCGGTCTATCCGAGATGCAGCGGGTGCTTCGTCCCGGTGGTAGATTGTTGATTCTGGAATTCAGCCAACCTTTCTTTTTCCTTCGTCCCTTTTATTATCTTTACCTTCGACTAATTCTACCGCTTTTCGCTCGATGGGTGACTGGTGATCGCAAAGCATACGAGTACTTGGGTTCCTCCATCTCGGGTTTTCCCGATCGGTTCGGTCTTGCCGAGGAGTTGCGGCAAGCGAATTTCGGCAAGATTAGTTTCGTCTCGCTAACCGGAGCTGTCGTCGCCTTGCACGTGGGCGAGAAAAAGTAGCCTACTTTTCTTTTCCCAGAGCTTTTGCCAAAGTCTTCTCGAGTTCCTCGACTGTGGTGACGGGGAGTTCGCAAGCTTGGTTGCGGCAAACGTAAACGGCGGACTTGCCTTTAACTAGACCTTGGTTTTGCACGAATGGCGCAAGCTTGGCTACTTCGGGTTCCTCATCGGCGGCAGGGCGGAAGATGAGCACCTTGTTCGGAAGGAAGGATGAATTGATTGCCCCGAGCAGTTGCTCGGTGGAGGTTTCTCCGCGCTTGCCAGCCACCACGATCTCCAGACTTGGTCCTACGGCAAAGTCCAATGCTGTCATAAGGACGTCGCATCCGCTCGGACTATTGGCGGCAAAGCCTGAGAATGCGGCAAAGAGATTGTTAGCGGCATCCTCGTATTTCTTGCTTCCGGTGATACGGGCGATGCGAAGGAGATTGAGGGCCATCACGGAATTGCCCGAGGGGATGGCCCCGTCGTAGATTTCCTTGGCCCGAACAAGGAGCTTTTCCCCGTCGTCGGCGGTGAGGAATAGACCCCCGTTCTCTTTATCTTCGAAATGCTTCAGGGTAAGGTCTGTCAATTCCGCGGCAGCTTTCAGGTGACGATGGTGAAAGGCGGATTCGTGAAGATCGAGCAGGCCTTGGATGAGGAAGGCGTAATCTTCCAAGTGGGCAGGTAGTCCTGCTACGCCCAGTCTCGAGCGCTTAAGGAGTCGACCATCCTTTCGACGAAGGGTGGTTAGGCAATAGTCGGCTGCCTTGGTGGCGGCCTCGATGTACTGCTTGTCGCCCAGAATGCGACCACCCTTGGCGAATGCGGAAATCATGAGCCCGTTCCAGTCGGTCAGGATCTTATCGTCTTTTTGTGGATGGATTCGTTTCTCTCGAACTTCGAAGAGCTTTTTTCGGATCCCTTCCAGTTTCGATTTCAGAGGATCGATTTCTTCTTTGAGTTCGTGAGCGACGTCCTTGAGGCGTTGGCGAAGGTGAGGGATGTTCCCCCCGGTTTTTCTGTTGGCGGCTTCTTCAAAGAAATT
>CAWVZQ010000821.1:0-1692 GCA_963934405.1 uncultured Opitutales bacterium
GCCGAAGTCGTTCCGGAACCACCACCGGAAATCCTATCCGAGATAGAGGAACCTGTGGCGATCGAGGAAGTCGTGGAAGCTCAGCCCGTGGTCGAGGAAACCGAAGATGTTCCACCTTTGCCCTTGCCCGAGATAGCGGAAGAACCTCCCGAGGAATCTATTGAGGAGGAAGCGGCCGAAGTCGTTCCGGAACCACCACCGGAAATCCTATCCGAGATAGAGGAACCTGAGGCGATCGAGGAAGTCGTGGAAGCTCAACCCGTGGTCGATGAAACCGAAGATGTTCCATCTGTACCCTTGCCTGAGATAGCGGAAGAACCTTCCGAAGAATCTATTGAGGAGGAAGTTCCTGAAGTCGTTCCGAAACCTTCACTGAAAGCCCCACTTGCACAACCTGCAGTTACTGTAGAATTGTTGCCTTCGGAGCCTTCTGAACTGGGATTTACGCCTGATAGCCACGAATCAGTAAATCCCCCTCCGCTAGATCATCACCCTGTAGAGGATGAAGGAGAAGAACCTTCGGCTCCGGCTTGAGAAAAGATTTCATATGCGAGGTATTCTGAAACTATTGTTAACTTTGTGTTTAATAACTTTTGGAGCGGTCGCTTTAGAGCAACTTTGCTACAGGTTTTCAGAATTCTATGCAAGTTGGCGGGCTAATTGGGTGTGGAAAGAGGATGATCAGGATGGCATTGCGGCACCGGTTCTTCGGCTTTTACCATTAAGCCAATGGGCGAACCCTCCTGCCGTTAAGGCTATAATTTCTCCTGAAGCATTGGCGAAAAGAGAGAGTTGGTACGCTGAACAGATTCTTAGCTATACGCGTCCGTTGCGAGATGAATTATACGAAAATTTTCGAAGCGGCGATGACTTGCATGATTTTGAAGTTCGGGAGGTAGGTGGAGTGAAAGACATGGCCTTGCCTCGATTGACGAAATTCGCGACTTCCGAAGATGTCGAAAATGGCGATGCCAAGCGAGTAGGAGAGACATTACCCATGGTCAATGCCATCCTTCTTCATATCTTGCCTCCGAAGAGAAAAATGGCGGAAGGTGAATTAAGCTTCCTTCGACGTCAACTAGAGGGGCAGTTCGTCTCTTTATTGGAGCGGGGCGTGGGATGCGGAATCATTTATGCCGACAATGAAGTTGAGCTGATTTCTGCTGTAGAAAAATTGCGATTAGAGGAGGCTAGGCTTTCCGCCAATCTGTTTTCTTGGGCTAGCGGCGAATCCGCACATCATCTTGCCAAAGCCGTGTCCATTCGACCTGAGTTGTGGGCAACTGTGGTATTGGACTCGCCAGACCCCGAAAGCTTTTTGGAGGTATCTCCGCCTCGTGAATGTCCTAAAACTCTTTGCTTAATGCCTTTAATCGAGGGTGAGCGACAAGGGGAACTGGCTGACAAAATGATCGAGTGGGCTCGTGCGGGTCGACAAAATATATCACCTTTTACAGCCCGCATGGGCGGATTGTATCATTTATATTCTGCCGAGATCGGACACTCTTATGCTGAACTAGCGTTCGGTTACGCTTACCTCATCGGTTGTCTGAAGCATATTGGCCATAGTGAAGGAGAAGCAAGCCTTTCGGTTGGGTCGAAACATGCTACGGTCGACGAGTTTTCTGATTATGATTATTTCAACCAACCCAAACCTGATTCCGCAGAGTTGGGCTTTGAGGAGCTTAAAGG
>CAWVZQ010000822.1:0-1688 GCA_963934405.1 uncultured Opitutales bacterium
GATCCTCGTAGCCAAAACGTCCGCCTACGCAAATGACGCTTTTGGGCCACATGGCACCGGGAATCATCCACCTGGCGACATCGATTTGGTGTACGCCTTGGTTGCCGATGTCTCCGTTGCCGTATTTCCAGAACCAGTGCCAATTATAGTGAACTAGGTTTTCGTGATAGTCCTCCTTTTGGGCAGGTCCCGTCCATACGTCGAAATTCAGTTCCTTGGGTGGAGTCTTGGTATCCTTGTTGCCGATACTGCCTCTGCGTTTGTGGCAAGTGCCTAGGGAAACTTCCAGTTTTCCATGTTTGCCTTCGGCGATTTCCTTGGCCTTCTTCGCCCAACTTTGGGAGGAGCGACTTTGGGTCCCGTGCTGGACGATGCGGTCGTACTTTTCGGCGGCTTCCACTAACTTGCGTCCTTCGTAAATATTGTGGCTGAGCGGCTTTTCGACGTATACGTCCTTACCTGCTTGGCAGGCCCAGATCGACATAAGACTGTGCCAGTGATTCGGAGTTGCCACGGATATCGCGTGAATATCTTTGTTCTCAAGGGCTTTGCGTACGTCTTGAATGCAATCGGGATTGTTCTTGTAACGGCTGTTGACGAATTTTTTGCGGCCTTCGAAAAGGCGAGTGTCGGGATCCACGAGATGAGAAATCTGAACGTTCTTTACACGACCAAGAGATCCCATGTGGGCGGCGCCTCGTCCCTTGATGCCGCATACAGCGACATTTATTCGTTCGTTGGCTCCAATGACCTTGCCCGAAGACTTGGTCCCGCTAATGGTGAAAGCCCCGAACGCCGTTGAGGCGAGGGCGGATTGTTTGATGAAGTTTCTACGGCTTTGGCTCATGTCTTTCCTTTGATTGGTGAGGTTTAGTTCCTCTTGGGATTTAAAACTTTTTGATTCTAAGGTTTCGGTAGTGGCACTCGAGGGGTGGACCTCCATGGATTTGGAGTCCGAGTCGTCCTTTGAGTGGAATGTCTTTTTCCTTCTCGGTAAAGTCAACCGTTTGATAGCCGTTCAGCCAAATTTGAATGCGAGGGCCTTCCGCCCGAACGATGAGTTTGTTCCACTCGCCCTTGGGCTGGACGTGCTTCTTCAGTTCGTCCTGAGGCGCCTCGGCGAGCATCTTGCGCCGTCGGGACTCGTCGTAGAGAAATCCCCAAATGGTTCCCTTGCTCCAACCGCCGATGTCGCACTGGTAGCCGATCATCTCGTGGGTTTTTGGTATGCGTTGGCTGTGGAATTGTACGCCTGCGTTGTTGCCTTGTCCAACGAGCTTAGCTTCGAAGCGCAATTCGAAGTCCGCGTATTCCTTTTCGCTGGCGAGAAACTCGTTGTTTGGAATGCGGGCATTGAGAAGGCCCGCTACGATGGCGCCGTCCTGTACCCGGAAGAATTTCTTTTTGCCTTCCCAACCTTCTAGGGATTTGCCGTCGAAGAGCGGTGTGAATCCCTTTTCGTCTTTCTTTTCCTGTTTCCCGTGTAGTGAAACCGCTAGCAGCAGAACGGTCGAGATAGTCGGGAAACCCAAAACCAGCAAAGTTCTCATGATAATCCGGGAATGCGGTCTAGTGATCGCTGGCCTCGCCTGCTCCTCGCGGCACGCGAATATTTTCCACTAATTCTTGAACATCATCGGGTGGGGGAGGGGTAAAGCGAGAAACTAGCAAGGATACGGCGAAGTTAA
>CAWVZQ010000823.1:0-1687 GCA_963934405.1 uncultured Opitutales bacterium
GGAGCAAGAGGGAAGGGGTTTACCGACTTGCCACGAAGGCAGGAGTTTCCTTTTACTGTTTACTTGAAAATGTATCAGTATTTTCTTTTTGTTTTGAACATGGGTTTGGGGATATCCTTTTGCGGGGGTTGTGCGGATGAAGTTGCGCAGACTCCAGTGCAAGAATCAAATCCTGTCTCTAATCAGGAGGTACGAAATAGTATTCCCCGCCAGAACTCCGCACTTCCCGCTTCTTTTACTCCATCGCGTATCTATGGTTCAGATGCAGAAAGCAATTGGGTCGGAAATTCCGGCTATTACGCCACAATGTTTGAGGAACGTATGGAGAGCGCCTCCGCCGAGGTTCGACGACTATATGTGCGGGCGACATCTTTGCCTTACAATGGTGTCGTGACTCGCCTTTACCTTTCGGGTGCACCTGAGTGCCAAGCTGATTTTAAAGATGGTTTTCGTAAGGGTGTAGCGTATTGGTGGAGCCCTGACGGGCAACTGGTTCGAGCGTCAAATGGTCTGGAGGGGGACTTCGAGGAACTTGACCTCAGTTTCGTCGTCAATCCTATTGGAAAAGTGGTTGCCGAGGTGAACGCTCGCAAAGAGGAGCCCCACCGACCCGTTTTCCGTGGTTTAGTCAAACAATTTGAAGAATGGAATGAATATGATTCCGAGAATCGATTGACCGACGGGACAACGGGCGAGGTGGTGTCTGGCCAAGTGAAACTGTACGGAGATGACGGAAAGCTACAGTCTGAAACCAATTATCTGGACGGGTTGGTTCACGGATTCAGCAATTCCTATCATTCAAACGGGGTTCAGTCTACAAAAACGGTTTTCTCAAATGGGAATAAGGCAGGCACGGAAACTTGGTGGGGAGATAATGGCCTCAAGTCCTATGAAGCGAATTTTGTGGACGGGAAAATGAATGGACTTGAAACCATTTGGGGTGAAGACGGAAGCATCTCCTCTCAACTTCGCTACAATGACGGCAAGCTTGTGGAGACCGTGTATACCAAGGAATAAGTTTTCTTGAACATCACAGAAATCGCCCCCTTTCTACTACATGTCCCCGTCACCGGGGGCGGGATTTCCGACAGTACTCACGAGGTTACTCACTGGGGGATGCCGGGGTGTCGCATCATTACGGATACTGGGCTTGAGGGATTCGGGTACACCGGCACTCATGCAGCAGCTAGTCTCGATAGACTAATCACTTCCTGCATCTCCGACGTCTACGCGCCACTCCTTCTGAACGAGGATCCACGAGAGGTACGTTCTCTTCACAGCAAACTGCTCAATGATCCACCCACTCACTGGGTGGGCCGGGGAGGGATCACCCAAATGGCGCTCTCGGCGGTGGACATTGCCTTGTGGGACCTCAAGGCAAAGGCATCCGACGAACCTCTCTGGCATCTCCTCGGCGGTTCTGCCGGCAAATCGGTTGAAGCTTACAATACTGATTGCGGGTGGCTTAACCTCTCTAGCGAAAAATTGGTAGATGGTTGTCGCTACATGATTGAAGAGGAAGGTTTTGCCGCAGTTAAGATGAAGGTCGGCAAACCGGATCCGAAAGAGGATTTGGAGCGGGTAGAAGCCGTTCGATCCGCAATTGGCACAAAAGCCCGCTTAATGGTCGACGCTAACGCCAAGTGGGATCTGCCAATGGCCATTCAGTACGGTTCCCGTTTTGCGG
>CAWVZQ010000824.1:0-1687 GCA_963934405.1 uncultured Opitutales bacterium
CCTCCATCTTTTCGGTCTTCAACCTCATGACATCGCACCAGAGCCGCACCATGGTTTGGCCACGCGAAAGATTTCTCAAGGAGGTCCAAAGCAAACTTAACCACTCGGAAATCCATGATCCAGCCAAGATCACCTTGCCACCCTATTATCCAGACACCCCGATCATTCGACGCACCGTGGCCCGCTTCCACGACTGCGTTACCGCTATGGACAAGGAAGTCGGGGCCATCCTCAAGCAACTGGAAGAAGACGGACTCGCCGACGACACCATCGTGTTCTTCTATTCCGATCATGGATCGGGCATGCCACGCCACAAGCGGGCCCTGCTCGAGAGCGGCATGCGGGTCGCCTTGATGATCCGCTTCCCCAAGAGATGGGCACACCTCGCCTCGGGCAAGCCCGGCTCCACTCTCGATCGTCTGGTCGCCTTCGTCGACTTCGCCCCCACCGTGCTCAGCCTCACCGGCACGCCGATTTCCAAAGACATGCAGGGCAAGCCCTTCCTTGGAGAAAAGGATACCAAGCCCCGAAAATACGTCTACGGGCACCGCGACCGGGTGGACGAAGTGCGCGACCTCGCCCGTTCCGTGCGGGACGAACGCTATCTCTACATCAGGAACTACATGCCGCACCTTGGCTACAACCAGCCTACCGTCTGGCCGGACCGGGGTGAAATACGCCATGAGTTTTATCGCCTCACCGACCCCGACAAGATGAACGCGGCCCAATGGCACTTCGCCGGCCCTACCCGTCCAGTGGAAGAGTTATTCGATTGCCAAAAGGATCCCCACAACCTGAACAACTTGGCAGGCTCCAAGGAGCATCAGGAAGTAATGGAGCGTCTTCGCAAGGAACACAAACGGCATATTCGCCGCACGGTGGATCTCGGATTCCTCCCCGAAAGCGAGGCGTGGGTCCTCTTCGAGGATAGCTCGGGATGGGAGATGGGCCAAGGCGGCAAGGTGCCCGTGGGACCTTCCCAAAAAGCCGCCGCTCAAGTTGGCGTGACTGAAGAAGGAGTTTTTCTCAAAAACCTATCCTCCAAGGACGCCAACGTCCGCTACTGGGGAGCCATCGGGCTGGCTGCCCTCAAAGACAAACCATCGAGTAAAGCGTTGAAAAAGCTGAAGGCGACCTTCAAGGATTCATCGGCGGCGGTCCGCATCGAAGCAGCCAATGCCCTCGCCACCCACGGCGACGTCAAGACCGCCCTACCCGTACTGCTCAAGGACTTGGCCCACGAGAATCTCATCATCGTGACCCATGCTGCCCGCACCATAGAATTACTGGGTAAGGAAGCCAGCTCCGCCGCGCCCCAGATGCGCAAGGCGCTCATTCGGGCCGAGAAGATACGCCCGCCCGATCTCTCGCCCGTCATCGTCCTGCCTGGCGACAAGGACCTCGCCATGTTTGTCGCCTTCTCCTGCCAAGCCTTCCTCGACAAGTTGGAGAAGTAGTAGAACGAGAGAAACCTCTTCGTTCCAAGGCGTTTGAATCGCCTATTTCTCCTGCTCCTTGGTTTTTAACTCACGAAGATAGCCGTGGCTCATCACCACTTGTCGTGGGCTGACGAGGTCCAGCCACCCTGCACGACCGGATACCTTCATATCAGCGCCTGCGTAGTAGAGTGCCGCGGCGACTATGGTGGAGCAAATGTAATCATGGCCAATGGCCTTCGCATCGTTTG
>CAWVZQ010000825.1:0-1684 GCA_963934405.1 uncultured Opitutales bacterium
AATTCTTCAAGTTGTAGGAAATGGATAAGAAGGACATAGTCGAGGTGCTGGAGCGAATCGGGACCATGATGGAAATCAAGGGGGAGAACCCCTTCAAGGTACGGGCCTATTTTTCGGGCGCCCGGACCCTCCAAACTATGGAGGAGGATCTCGGAACCGTCATCGGGGAAGAGCGCCTGGGGGACGTGCCCGGCATAGGCAAGGCTTTGACCGAGAAGATCGAGACCCTCTTTGCGACTGGTGAACTTGAATTTTATGACAACTTGCTCGCCTCGGTACCACCTGGTCTGCTCGACTTGCTTGATATTCCTGGCTTGGGTGGCAAGAAGATCAAAGCTTTGCACGAACAGTTGGAGATCGATTCGATCGAGTCGCTGGCCGAGGCCTGTAACGAGGGCAAGGTGGCCGAGCTCAAGGGCTTTGGCGAAAAGACTCAGGAAAAGATTCTTTCCGGTATCAAAAATCGCGAGATCTACGCCGCACGCCACCTCTGGTGGAAGGCGAGGAAAATCGCGGACCGTATCCTTCCCTGTTTGCAGGACTTGCCCCAGGTCGAGCGGGTCGAGGCAGCCGGGAGCTTGCGCCGGGGGATGGAAACGGTGGGGGACCTCGATTTTCTCGTCGCCTCCTCCGATCCGGGGCCGGTCATGGACTGGTTTACCTCCATGGAAGGAATCGCAGAGATCACCGCTCATGGAGAGACCAAGTCGAGCGTGCGTTTCGAGGACGGCATGCAAGCGGACTTGCGGGTCGTGCCTTCCGAACAATTCTTTTTCGCCCTCCATCACTTTACAGGCTCGAAAGACCACAATGTGCGCATGCGCCAAAAAGCCCTCTCCCTTGGCCTGAGTCTGAGCGAATGGGGCTTGCGCCCGGAGGAGGAAAAGGATTCCTCCCGCAAGGCCGGTCCGGTCGAGGCTCATTCCGAGGAGGATATTTTCAAGGCTTTGGGCCTCCAGTACGTTCCGCCCGCTTTGCGGGAAGGCATGGGAGAGGTGGAAGCGGCGGAGAGGAACGAACTGCCTGAATTGCTCGAGTATTCCGATCTCAAGGGCTGCTTCCATAACCACACCACGGCCTCGGACGGACGGAACACTTTGGATGAGATGACGGCGGAAGCGGATGCTCGGGGATGGGAATACCTAGGCATTGCCGATCATTCCAAATCCAGCTTCCAGGCAAACGGTCTGGACGAGGAACGCCTTGCCAAGCAAGTTGCCGCAATCCGCGAACTCAATGAGAGCGGAAAGTTCCGTTGTCACGTCTTTGCCGGGTCGGAAGTGGATGTCCTATCTGGTGGAAAACTGGATTTCGAGGATTCCGTCCTTGATTCCCTCGACTACGTCGTGGCCTCCGTTCATAATGGGCTTACCCAAGACGAGGAGACCATGACCACCCGAATCATCACTGCTCTCGAGCATCCCAAGGTCACCATGTTCGGACATCTGAGTGCCCGACTCCTGCTCAGGCGTGAACCCAGTCAAATGAACGTCTCCAAGATCATTGACGCGGCCATTGCCAATGGGAAGATACTCGAGCTCAACGCCAACCCCATGCGCTTGGACATGGACTGGAGGCATTGGAGACGAGCGGCCGAAAAGGGCTTGCTCTGTTGCATAAACCCGGATGCCCATGCGACCGAGCATTTCGACTACCAGTTGGCCGGAGTCCATGCCGCCCGCAA
>CAWVZQ010000826.1:0-1682 GCA_963934405.1 uncultured Opitutales bacterium
TCCCGACATCGGGGACGAGCACGAGTTCGGGTTGGTCGTCGGCGGGGGCGGGGAAGACAACGCAGCCTTCACCCTCGTGGGGAACGAACTGCGCTCCAACGCCACCTACGACTACGAGGCCAAGAACGCCTACTCCGTGCGCATAAGCGCCACCGACATATCGGGCCTCAGCATCGTAAAGAATTTCACCGTCACCATAAACGACGACCGCACCGAGGATTTCGACAACGACGGCCTGACCGAGGCCCAGGAGGAGGACGTGCACGGCACCAGCGACCTCGATCCCGACAGCGACGACGACGGCCTCGTGGACGGCCCCGAGGTGAACGTCCACAACACCGACCCCACCAAGCCCGACACCGAGGGCGACGGCATGCCCGACGGCTGGGAACACGTGAACGGTCTCAACCCGCTCGCCAACGACGCCGCCAACGACGACGACCTCGACCAATTGAGCAACCTCGTGGAGTACCAGCGCTCGACCGACCCGCAGGACGCCGACACCGACCAAGACGGCTTTTCCGACTACGCCGAGGTGGCCGCGGGCAAAAGCCCGATAGACGGCCTCAGCCTGCCCGTGCCCGCCCCCAACGTTCCCCAGTTCATGAACTACGCGGGGCTCGTGAAGGTGGGAACGACCAACTTCACGGGACAAGGAAAATTCAAGTTCGCCTTCGTGGAGGCGAACGGCACCACACTCTGGAGCAACGACGGCACCAGCGTGAACGGCTCCGCCCCGCAGGGAGAGGTAACGATACCCGTGCAGGACGGCCGCTACGTTCTCGCCCTCGGGGACGTATCGCTCGCCAACATGCTCGCCCTGCCCGCCTCCGTCTTCACCCGCAACGACGTTCGCTTGCGAGTGTGGTTCGACGACGGCGCCAACGGCTCCCAGCTCCTCTCGCCCGACCGGCGCGTGGGCTCGGTCTCCTATTCCATGGTCGCGGGATGGGCCACCAACTCCATCACCGCCCGCGAACTGGCCCGCCCGCCCGAGGTGCTCGGCGTGGCCCCCGTAAGCCTTTCCGACGCCGCCAACGTGCGCTCCCTCTACCACGTGAGAGGCCCCGCCGGGCATGCCCTCGCCCTCAAGCTGCGAGCCATGGGCACGGTAAACGCCTTTTCCGTGGAAGGCCTCCCCGCCGGACTCACCCTAAACGTGGCCAACGGGCTCATCCAAGGCAACCTTCCCTCCGAGGCGGGCAACCACGAGATCACCCTGAAGGCGACCAACTCCTACGGCACCTCCCCACCCTTCACGCTCTACCTGGTGGCGGAATGAACCCCGTCCCAAAGGCGGGATTGCTTGGTTCAATGTTTGGAAAAAAGTTTTCTCATTTGACGGAGATAGGAAGCCTTTGCGCTTTTGTTGCATTCTCCGTATCCGTAAATGCCGACCGCCAAAGCGCGGACTATTCGTTGACGGCGGAGGCCATCGCCCCAATCGCAGGCGAGGCGAACTCCACCAATTACTCCCAGTTCGCCGCCGCCGAGACCATCGCGGGATTGTCCATAAAGAACCTGCCCGACGTATCCAACTTCTCGGGATTCATCGGCCAACTGCCGACCGAGCCTCCTCCCGAGATCGTCCCCGACCCGCCCGTCGATACCGACCAAGACGGTCTCTCCGACGACGACGAAGTGGTCCTCGGCACCGACCCGAACAAAGCCGACACCGATGG
>CAWVZQ010000827.1:0-1681 GCA_963934405.1 uncultured Opitutales bacterium
CGCAAAATCACTCTCGACTCGGATCGTTCTCTATCTCCTTTTGCCCTCGCACACCAACTCCGCGAACGTTTTCCGGACTGCCACACTTTTTGCCTCGGTGACCGTCGACCGGGCATGCTGGTAGGAGCGACTCCCGAAAACCTCTTGCGCGTAGAAGGGGATCAAATCGAAACGGAAGCACTTGCCGGCACCACCGCCAGAGGTGGCAATGCAGGAACCGACGCTCAATTGGGCCAAGCCCTTCTCGATAGTGAAAAGGAAGGACGCGAACACCAATTGGTCGTCGAATCCATTAAACGTCGCCTACAAGCACTCGGTCTAAGACATTGTGAAGAAGGTCGCCCTCGCCTTCTCCGCTTATCAAACCTCCAACACGTACGAACCCCTCTTCGGGCGAGCTTGTCAAAGAATCTGCATCCCCTCGACATTCTTGCGGAACTTCACCCCACTCCGGCCATAGGGGGAAGTCCTCGCGAATCGGCCTTGCCGCACCTGAGAGAACTCGAAGGCTTTTCGAGAGATTGGTACAGTGGCGTGGCCGGATGGTTCGACCATGAGGGAGAAGGTGAATTCGTAGTGCCCCTTCGCTGCGGTCACCTTAACGACAAACAAGTCGCTTTATACGCAGGATCAGGAATTGTTAAAGGTTCCGATCCCGTTAGCGAAAAGCTGGAAACCGACCTCAAGCTTGCCGCCATGCTTGAATCGCTTCAACGCACCTGATACGAAATATTCCCATGAACGAATCGAGTTTAACCAACGCCCGGGCCACTCAAGCTTGGGGCACGACTTTGGCCCGCACACTCTCGGCCATAGGCGTTCGATACGTGGTTTTTTCTCCCGGTTCGCGATCCACACCTTTGATCCTAGCTTGCGAAGCATGCAAGGGGTTAGAGACGCTTCCCATGCTCGACGAGCGCTCCGCCGGTTTTTACGCAATCGGCCTAGCCAAGATGTCAAAGAAAACCGTTGCGGTCGTCTGCACTTCGGGCACGGCTCCAGCTAACCTCTTGCCCGCTGCAGTCGAAGCAAACATGTCCGGGATCCCTTTGCTTTTGCTAACGGCGGATAGACCACCCGAACTCCGAGACTGTCAAGCAGGTCAATCAATAGACCAAACAAAGCTTTTCGGAACTCAAGTCAGATGGTTTCATGAATTATCATTACCTCGCTTCCATTTGGACGCTCTTTCCTACCTTAGACAGACAATCGTGCAAGCTGTCGGAACTGCAACCGGATCAAACCCCGGCCCCGTACATCTTAACTTCCCCTTTCGAGAACCCTTTTTTGTGGAAGAGGAATGGGCGAATCCTCCGATGCCGGAAGATTTCGCATGGGATCACTTCCTTCAACAGGTTCGCCCTCCGGTTGCAACACGAACCCAACTTACGGAAAATCTCTCGGCATTAAGACCCTTTCGCCGTTGGCTCGTATTGGCAGGTCAAACTTGCTTCAGAGATTCCGCCACAGCAGTAGCGGATAAATTGGGCGCACCCCTCTTGGCAGACGCCTTTTCACCAGTTCGAGAGGAAACTTGCAAGAAACGTGTCCTGCATTTTGAAAATCTACTGCGGGACGAGGCATTCAGAAACAAAGCGGCCCCCGACGCCGTCCTTAGTCTCGGTCCTCTTCCCACTAGCAAGACCTTGCGATCGTGGTTAAACGAACTTGATTTGCCCAC
>CAWVZQ010000828.1:0-1675 GCA_963934405.1 uncultured Opitutales bacterium
TCTTGTGAAATATTGTCGTACTTGTGGTCATGGCACCTAGCGCAAGTTAAGGTAAGTCCGAGCCAGACCGAGCCCGTGGTCTCCACTCGGTCCATTACGGCTGCTACGCGCCATTGCTCTTTGTCGGTGCCGCCTTCCGTATTGGTCAAAGTCTGACGATGGAATGCGGTGGCGAGGCGTTGTTCCTCCGTTGCCTCGGGGATCAGATCACCCGCTAGTTGCTCGATGGTGAAGCGATCGTATGGCAGATCGTCGTTGATCGCCTGAATCACCCAGTCGCGGAAACGCCAGGCGTTTGGTCGGGCCTTGTCCTTCTCGTAACCGTCGGAATCGGCGTATCGAGCCATGTCCAGCCAGTGGCGGCCCCAACGTTCGCCAAAGTGAGGGGAGCTTAGCAATTCGTCCACGAGCTTAGAGTATGCCTCTGGCGACTGGTTCTCGACAAAGGTGTCAACTCTTTCAATGGGGGCAGGTAATCCCAGCAGGTCGTAATGAAGGCGTTTGGCAAGGGTGCGACGATCGGCTTGGGGGGAAGGTTTTTGGTTGAGAGAGTCAAGTCTAGCCAAGACAAAGCGATCGATTGGATTGAGCACATGACTTTCATTGTTCACTTTTGGCGGTTTCGAAGATTCGATTGAGCGATAAGCCCAGTGAGTAGGGTAGGGAGCTCCGGCGGTTATCCATTGCCGAAGAACCTCGATTTCTTTCTGTGTTAGAGACCTGCCGGTCTTAATTGGGGGCATCAAGTCGTCTTCGTCTTCCGGGTGAAGGCGAGTCAACAGTTCGCTCTTGTCCGGATTTCCGGGCTCTATTGCTTTATACCCCCCTAAATCCTTTGTGGCTCCTTCATATTGGTCCAAACGAAGATCGCCCTTGCGTTTCTTCTTGTCGGGCCCATGGCAATCCAGACAGTTCTCCGCTAAAATACTTAAAGCCATTGGTGCGAGGCTTTGCTCGTCAATCGCTGCCGAGGCGAAGCAAGGGGACAAGAGGGCAAGGTAAATCTTTGCAACTGTCCTTGGCGGACTAAAGGATAATTTATAAGATTTAGGCATGTTGAATTAGTTTCTCCAAAATTAACTTTTAAAGAAATAAGGTTTCAGGGGATGGATGGTTTCATGATTAGAATAAGGTTCATGCTATGTCATCGGGAAAACGAAGAATCATTAACTGTCTGTTTTTCAAATCCTTTATGAAAGGCGAATTGCTTTAAAATGTCTACTTTTACTGAACGGGCACTCAGTTTTATTTTCGAAACAAAGACCTAAACTGCTTTGAAAACCAGACCAACCTCGCGATTAGCTGCAACCGTTACTATCGTTGACTTTGCTTGCGTGCTCGAGTTTATTACTAAGAGCTTATTTCATGCGTTTTCCATTTAGTCGCTTAGCCTGCTTCTGCGCAGGATTACTTGCCTCAGCATTGCAGCCTATATATTCCGCAAGCCCGGTTATCACAAACGGCTTTGCAGCGGTTGCAGTCGGCGATGGTTTTACGGCATACTTGGAAGCGAACGGTTCCTTGTTTACTACCGGTACCAATCAGTCGGGTCAATTAGGGGCCGAGGCGGTTCCATCTCGAAGTAATTTCGGATATGTTGCATCTGGCGTCAAGTCCCTAGCCTGTGGGTCTAATTACGTCCTTTTTGTCAAGACGGACGGTTCCTTGTGGGCAA
>CAWVZQ010000829.1:0-1671 GCA_963934405.1 uncultured Opitutales bacterium
AGAAGCGCATTGGGCGATGGAAAAACCGATTCGCTTCCTTTGCCTGTTCGGAGGAGTTTGGATAATCCCCCTGCTGATGTGGAAAAAGCAAACTTCCTCAGCCCGAAAGTTAATGTTTGTCGGATTCATCTACCTTGCAGCGCTTTGCGTTCGGTCCAACATGATGGAAACCCGGGTATACAATGAGCTCAACGTGATCCTAATTGTGGCGGCAATAATAGGTCTTCATGGATTCCTTGAAAAGAGGCGAGGAATGCAATCGCTCTCAACATATCCTTAATTCGCAGTGTCTCGATGGCTCATTCTTCAAGGCGAATATGGCCAACTCGGGAACCGTCTACATACTCATGCCAACGCCTTGGCGTGGTGCATCGAACACAAAGTAAACCTTCTCAACCTAGGCTTTCTTTCTTCATCATCACTCTTCGTCCAACAGGAAACAATACCCATCCATCTTTGGTTCAGTTCCCGATCTTTTCTCAGTCGAATATTCCTCAAGACAAAAAAGGAATCTTTCGTGCATCGATTGGCAAGAAGCGACAAATACCTTTCGCTCTTGAGATATTGGGTAAAGGTAGTGGCAAAACCCGACGACGAGTACTTGACCGAAGAGGATTTGAATCGGTGCTTCAAAGACAACCAAAGCAAGCCAATCATTCTCACGCGAGCTTGGGATTTGCGCTGCCCACAATCTCTCGCATCGCATCAAGATCAAATCCGAGAACTGCTTACTCCCCAAGCATCCCTACGGAAACTAGCCGAAGACCACGTTACGAAACTAAGGAAGACATTCAAAATCGTGGTCGGGATTCATGCCCGAAGAGGAGATTATAGGCAATTCCTTGACGGCATCCATTTCCACGACTGGCTAAAATACAAGCAATGGATTATTCAAATTCAAAGGTTACTTGAACAGAAGGAAGAAAAGCCCGTGGGCTTTCTCTTATGTTCGGATGAACCTCCACCTGTCGACGTATTCGGAGAATTACCCGTTACCTCCTTCAAGAAAACCGAACCCATCGTTGATCTCCACTCACTATCTCTCTGTGACTACAATATCGGTCCACCTAGTTCCTTTGGGACATGGTTGTCCTTTCATGGCAGAGTGCCACGCCTAAATGTAACCGCAAACACTGAAATCTCTTCACTGTCTCAATTCTCCCATTGCGAACTTTGCTAAGTCCTCGATCCACTCTCACCAAACTCAGGTATGCCAAATACTATATGGGCGTACTCCTGCGAAATTGGAAGGAGCATCGAGAAAGTTATGCCCAACACGGCGAAGACTTATTGGTCGAGCGTCTTCTTGGCCAAGTTGATTCGTTCATCGATATTGGAGCCAATGACGGAGTTCTGTTCTCCAACACGTACAAGTTTGCCAAAATGGGCGCTCGCGGTCTCTGCTTCGAACCCTCGGTCGTCACCTACAGAAAACTTCGCCTCAACCACCTCTTCCATCCTAAGGTAAAATGCTTCCGTCAAGCTGTATCAGACCGAATCGGACGACTCCCTTTTGTAGAAAACGGCTACGAAGCCGTACTCTCGCATATCGGTTCATGCGAAAACGGGTCAACCACACAAACCGTTCAAGCCACAACCTTCAGAGAAATTTTCAATCGCAATCACAGGTTTAGGAAAATGGACCTGCTCTCAGTAGACGTCGAAGGTCAC
>CAWVZQ010000830.1:0-1668 GCA_963934405.1 uncultured Opitutales bacterium
ACCGTCGGGTCAACCATTCCCTCGCCTTTTGTTTCTCCTGCTCGTGAAGACCTCGTGATCATCGAGGCTCACGTTCGCGATTTGCTCGCAAAGGCTTCTCTCGACTTGACCCCGTCCGAGCGCCTCGGCTTTGCCGGTCTCGCCAAGTGGATCCGCTCGGACGATTGCTACCTGTCCCAACTCGGAGCCAATGCCGTTGAACTGCAGCCCGTTCTCGAGCCGGATGCCGAGACCCGCGAAGAATACTTCTGGGGTTATATGCCGGTCAATTTC
Source organism: uncultured Opitutales bacterium (assembly GCA_963934405.1). Lineage (GTDB taxonomy): Bacteria > Verrucomicrobiota > Verrucomicrobiia > Opitutales > Seribacteraceae. The sequence goes on from CAWVZQ010000830.1 coordinate 274, forward strand.
TTCGCTCCCGCTTCTCACTATTCGTTAAACCCCGAGCAAGCATCCGGCATTAGAGAATTCCAAGAAGTCGTCGCGGCCTTCCACGGCAAGGGAATGGCCGTCATCCTCGATCTCGTTTACAATCACGTCGGAGTGCCCAATCACCTCGCCCGCGTCGACAAGGGGCTCTATTTCGCAACCGACAAGTTCGGTCGTCTGACAAACCACAGCGGTTGCGGTAACGACCTTAGGTCCAATTCGTCCGCCGCTCGCCGTCTAGTAATCGACAGTCTGAAGTACCTTGTACGAACTTTCGACGTCGATGGCTTTCGTCTGGACCTCGCCGAACTTCTCGGCATCGAACTTCTGCGAGAGATCGAGCGAGAGCTTCTCGATATAAAGCCGAGCCTGCATCTGATCGCCGAGCCATGGAGCTTCCGCGGTCGCCTTCCCGACGCCATGAGCGAGACCACCTATTCTCTCTGGGGAGACGATCTTCGGGAAGGACTTCTCGATTATGCCCTTGGCAAAAGTGACGCCTCCTCCGTTCTTCGCTGGCTTCAAGGTTCGCCAAATAGCGTCCCTGCTCGCCCTTCTCAAACGGTAAACTACGTCGAGTCGCACGACGATTACGCCTTTATCGATCGTCTCACGGAAAGACCTCGCCGAAATGGAACCAACCCCACCGAGCTCGACATCCGCCGTCATCGCCTCGCCCTCGCCGTGCTGCTTGCCTCTCCCGGCGTTCCTATGCTCTCCGCCGGGCAGGATTTTCTTCGTTCAAAAAAAGGAGTTCGAAATACCTACCTTCGCGGCGATCTCAACGCACTCGATTACTCCCTTCTCGACAAGCATCCTGAGCACCATGCCTATATTCGCGACTGGATTGCCCTTCGCCTATCCGAAACGGGCAAGCTTCTACGTCCTGTCGAGCATCCTCCCCGAAGTTACTACCAATCCTTCCAATCTAAAGACGGGCAAGCCGCAGCCCTTCTCATCAACGCCGACCAATCCAGAGGATCGAGGCGGCTCTTGTTCGCCGTAAATCCATTAGCTAATAAAGATGTCCTCTTGCCTGTAACGCCGGAGCAGTTCGGAGAACCCGTTCTTGTCGCCGATTCGGAGAAAGTATCAACGCAAGGTCTTCAAGATATCTTTGCTCGCAGGGACGGGTTCCTCCGCCTGCCCTCTGTCTCCTCTGCGATGTGGGCGATTGCTTAATAACTTTCGGCACAAGTGTGAATCGGTCGCTAGGTATGAAACAGAGGAACCGTTCTACGTTTTCTCGGCGAAGGAGTGACGCAGGTATACGAATAGACCTTGCGAGACCAACACGGCAATGACCACCCCGGACATGGCTGCAGCGACTTTTTTTCCGATCATTTCAGGGTCTTCCAGATTGGACATGGTGTTGAT
>CAWVZQ010000831.1:0-1666 GCA_963934405.1 uncultured Opitutales bacterium
CTTCGGGCATCTTGGTGAAATTCGTCGGCTTTTGGGGGCGACTGCCTTTTTCTCCTTTGGCGCTTCTTTTGCGGTATCTTGTTTTTGCTCTTGCCCGTGCATGACCAGAGGCAAAGCCAAGATTAAGGTTAGGATAAAGGTTTTCATGTTTTGCTTGGTTTTTTGATTTTCATTTTCCCGAAGGTACGGTCTCACCATCTATGGGAAATCATCTGGTGTCCGGATTAATCGTATCTCTACAATAAAAATCCGTACCCCTCCAGAGACATTACATTTGGCTCAATCCAATTTTCGGTTGCCTCATGATTTTTGCCGAACCTTCCATCACCAATTGACTTTCCCCCTTCACTTCCGGCAAGTTGGCGCGATGCGAAACACCCTTTTTCCGGTCCTGCTGGGAATGATTGCTTCCAGCGGTTACTTGGCCGCCGCAGGCGATTGGCCTCAATGGCGATACGATGCTGGACATGGTGCGGTCACCCCGCATGCCCTGCCGGATCAAGTTCACCTGCAATGGAGTCGCCAGCTGCCAATCGCTTCGCCTGCCTGGCCGTCCACTCAGTCCAAGCTGGATTTCGACCTAGCTCCCGAACCGGTGGCTTACGACGGTCGTCTCTTTATTCCCCACACCACCACCGATTCCGTCACTGCCTATGATACCGGAACCGGTGAGGAACTTTGGCGCTTTTATGCCGAGGCCCCCGTGCGTTTCGCGCCAGTGGCAAACGAGGGGAAAGTCTGGTTTGTTTCCGATGACGGGCATATCTATTGCCTGAACGCCGGTAACGGAAAGCTTCTGTGGAAATTCAATGGGGGTCCGGGAGAACGCAGGGGACTTGGTCACGGTCGAATGATCTCCACTTGGCCGGCCCGTGGAGGACCCGTTCATCGCGACGGAAAAGTATGGTTCACCGCCAGCATCTGGCCGTTCATGGGCATCTTCGTCCACTGCCTGGACGCCGACACGGGCAAGGTTATCTGGACCAATAGCGGCGACGGAATGAACTACACGGTGCAACCCCATGGAGCCCCCTCCTTCGCCACCATCGCTCCGCAGGGTCATTTGGCCTTGGCAGGCAAACACCTCATCGTCCCGGGTGGTCGCTCCATGCCCGCCGTATTTGACGCCGACACGGGCAAGTTGCTCCATTTCAAGTACGACAAAAAACACGGCAATCATCGCGTCTACGCCAGAGGCGACCAATACTTTGTTGATGGAGGCAGATATCAAGCCAGCGACGGCACCGCCCTAGCCGGAGCCCGATCCCAACTCATCGGGGGGAAGTACGTAATCTACCAAAGTGGTGATAGCATTAATTCACAGGAACTCGTTGGCAAGATCGAGACCCAAGAAGTAACCGACAAAAGGGGACGCAAGAAAAAGGAAACCAAATTCGTATCCAATACCCTGTGGCGCGCAAAAATCGACAGCAAGGACGGGCAGCTCTTTTTACAGGCTGGCAGCCGTCTTTTCGCGGGGGCCGAAAACAAAGTGACCTCTTTCGACGTTGCCAACCTCCGAGCCGGCAAGTCAGAACCGACTTGGTCCGCTCCCATCGAGGGCGAACCTTGGACAATGCTGGCTGCCGACAATCGGCTATTCATCGTGACCGAGGACAGCCGGGTTTATTGCTTCGGAGCAACTAAGAAGAAACCCACGCACCAT
>CAWVZQ010000832.1:0-1663 GCA_963934405.1 uncultured Opitutales bacterium
CCCGCCACCGATGAAGGTTTACCCGGCGAAGGCCCCATACGGCGATATGGCTGGTTCCAGAATCTATGGGAGCGCAAGAGGTCGGGCTGGGCCAAGAAGGTTGAGCAAGATCAAGGAGCTTTGGTATTTCTCGGCGACTCCATCACCCAGGGTTGGGGCGACAACATGGGCAACAGTTTCCCGGGAATCAAAGTGGCCAACCGAGGCATTAGCGGCGACACCACGCGCGGCGTACTCATCCGCATGAAGGGAGACGTTCTCTCCCTTAACCCAAAGGGCGTGGTAATCCTCATCGGCACGAACGACCTCGAGGAAAAAGCTTCCCCCGAAGTCATCGCCGGCAACTTGAAGCTCATCATAGCCGAACTCAAGAAGCACAACGCAAAGATGCCGATCATTCTCTGCCACACCTTTCCCAGTTCCGCGAGCAAGAGACGCCCTGCGGACCAGATAAAGAAGATCAATCAGCTCTATTTCGCCGCCGTAAAAGGTGATCCACAAATCACCATGCTCGACACTTGGCTGCTCTTCGCCGATGCCAAGGGCGATGCGAAAAAACCGGAGTTTCCCGACCTGCTTCACCCGAACAAACTAGGTTATGCCAAGTGGGCCGCCGCCCTCCGACCCTTGCTCGCCACCCATGGCTTCATCGAGACCAAGTCCGAAGACTTCACCATGGAACCCGGCTTCGTCAGTCTCTTCAACGGAAAGGACCTAACCGGCTGGGGTTTTCGGGCAAAGAAGACCTTGAAGCAAACCGCTAAATTCGATGGGAAAAAAGCCAGCGACGATGGTCGCTACCGGGCAATCAACGGTCGGCTCGTGGTCACTACCCCACCCGAGGGTCGCCGCGTTCAGCAGCTTTGGACCACCAAGGAGTTCCCAAAGGACTTCACCCTAAAGCTCGAGTTTCGGGCAACGCCAAATGCAGACAGCGGTGTATTCATACGCAAGCCCCAGCTCCAGTGCCGGGACTACATTCTGGCCGGCCCGTGGAAGGATCTCAAGAATTACAAGCCACAGGAATGGAACGAAATCGTGGCCGTCGTCAAAGGTGGAGTAGCCCACTGCACTTGCAACGGGGATGTCCTCAACGCCGAGTTCAAGGTACCCGCAACCGGCCCCATCGGTCTCGAGGGGGATCGTGGGCAAATGGAATACCGCCGCATTCGTCTCAAGTCCTCGAAGTAGGAAGCCGAGCGAGTACTCGCATTTACTTAGTTCCGCAGAAAGGCGAGCAAGTTCGCCAGTTCTTGGCGTGACATAGTTAGCTCGAGCCCGTCGGGCATCAAGGAAACGGGCAACGCCCGCAAGCTCTTCAAGTTCGAACGGGGGATGGTTTTGCGTTGGCCCAAGGGCAAGACCAAAGTCACCGAGTCCAGACTCTCCCCTTCGAGAATCCCGGCATGTGACTCACCATCCTTGGTCTCCGCCTGATAAAAAGCATAGCTTGGGTATACCTCGCGATTGGGAACGATGACGTGCAAAAGCAAAGCGTCGGCCGGCTGGTTTCTCAGGCCCGACAGGTCGGGACCGACCGCATACCCCGAATCACCCAACTTGTGGCAGGAAGCGCAGGCTCTCTGGAAAACCGCTTGCCCGGCGGAAGGATCCGCAGGCAGATCGAGGACTTTCTTGAATTCCCGATAAACCTTCATGCGGT
>CAWVZQ010000833.1:0-1653 GCA_963934405.1 uncultured Opitutales bacterium
AGGCAAGGGCAGGGGAGGTAACCGCCATCGTCGGACCTTCTGGCTGCGGAAAGAGCACCATGCTCTACCTACTTGGCTTGCTCGATCGTCCCGACTCAGGTGAAATATACCTCCGCGGCAAGCCCATGGCTGAGGCCGACGACCCCACTCGCACCGCTCTCCGCAACAAAAGTATTGGCTTCGTCTTTCAGTTTCACTTTCTAATTAAGGAATTCACCGCAAGAGAAAATGTCGCCTTGCCACTCCGGAAGGCAGGTACGCCATCCGAAAAGGCTCTCGCGCAGGCCGATAAGTTCCTCGATCATCTCGGCCTCGCCGACAAGGCAGACCGCTTTGCCAACAAGCTATCCGGAGGCGAACAGCAGCGCGTGGCCATTGCCCGAGCACTCGCCAACTCCCCCGACGTCATCTTGGCCGACGAGCCCACGGGTAACCTCGACGCCGGCAACTCCGACCGCGTCTTCGATCTCCTCCTCAAATTCGCACGGGAGAACGGCCCAGCCGTCATCCTAGTCACCCACAATCCCGAGCTTGCCAAGCGCTGTGACCGCCGTCTCCCCATGCTCGACGGAAAATTCGTGGGGGAGTAATAATCCCAGCGTATTAGGGCACAGCACGCTGCCCATCTGTTCTGCTGGATTCTTCTGCGGAAAGGCCTAAATACAAAATTCCCGGCTAAGATTTTCGTCTAGGAAAGCCCTCGAGCCTTACGAATGAGATCGTGGGCTTGATTGATGCGTGCGAGCTGATCGTTGGCGAAGGTGGTGAACTCGGGCGGGAGCCCCTTGGACTGGATCTTGTCGGGATGGAAGGCGGCGCACTTCTTGCGGTAGGCGGCTTTCACTTCGGCATCGGTGGCAGTCTTTGAGACGTCCAGAGCATGGTAGGACTCGTCGAGGGATATGGAGGCTGCCTCAGGATCATCAGCAGGAGGGGCGTACCCACCCTTTACCCACGATTGAACAGTACCGTGAGGCAGACGAAGGCATTCCTCCCCACGAAGTAGGATGCGGGCCTGCAGTTCGCTCATCTTGCCGTCCTCGGCCCGAGCCATCTCGAAGAGGCCACCAAGAAAAGATTGTGCCACGGTCGGGTCAAAACCGATTAGTTTACCCGTCTGGGCGAGGTAATCGTCGATCGGGACCTTGCCGTCCTTGGCCTTGCGGAAAACGTTGATGGAGAACTCACGCATCTTGTCGGAGAGCCCGAGGCGGGCCATGAGGCTCTCGGCGACATTGATTTCGGCCTCGGAAACGCGCCCGTCAGCCTTGGCCACCTTGGCCAGGCAGGAAAAAAAGTAGGCAAGATAGAGAACGCGCGCCTTTTTCTCGTCGGTGACTTCAGGGTTGTCCTTGTCGTATGCATGGCCAAAGGCGGCCCCGACCAAGGCGCCGATGGGCCCGCCGAACATGCCAACACCCGTACCTATGAGCTTTCCCCACCAAGTCATGGCTTCTTCTTGTCGCCTTTCTTTTTGTCCCGTTTGGGTTTCTTGGGGGAGGGATCAGGGTTGCCTGAAGCATATTCTGGGTTGAGCTCGGTTGGAACGGGAGCTTTTACCGCTTTTCGCCAAGCGAGCATGGCGTCGTGAAGTTCCTTCGTCTTTTTCGGGTTTTTCTTCGCCAGATTCTTCGTCTCGGATAGATCTTCTGC
>CAWVZQ010000834.1:0-1650 GCA_963934405.1 uncultured Opitutales bacterium
AGCGCCCGGTCTGTATGCCGAATCGGGTAGGGGAACATACCGGATTGGCGGCATAGCCGTCCGTGAACTTCATCCCCGATTTTGCAAGGGCGTCCACGTTCGGCGTGTCGTAGAAGCACTTCGGGTTGTAGGCTCCTATGTCCATGTAGCCGAGGTCGTCCACTAGGAAAAGAACGAAGCTCGGTTGCTTGGACTTGGCGAGAAAGGTTGCTTGGGCGGCGAATAAGGTCGCCGAGCAGAGTAGGAGGGTTCGAAATTGCATACCTTCAACCAATGAAGACGTCGACTCCGAGGGCAAGTCCGAATGCACCCGGGGCTGCATGCTCGGCTCCGAAGGCGGAGGGTGGAACTAACTCACCCGAGGCCCTTCCCCGTCACCGTCTTGCGGACGAAGGCGACCTGTCTGCGGAAGGGCTTCGCCTTATGTTTCCTCCATGGCCCCTCACTGTTCATCAGGTCCATTGGGCTGATCTCTCTTCAGCCCGTCGATCATCGCCTGGGCGTTTTGGGTATAGGGGTCTTCCGGTCCAAGTTTCTTGAACCAGATGTCCTTGGCCTTCAGCAGGTGTTCCAGTGCCTTTTCCTTCTCAGCCTTTTTGGCGTAACTCTTGCCGACGTTGTAGTGGCTGGCTGCGAGGTCCGGGTGGTCGGGAGGAAGGTTCTTGAGCTCGATCTCGAGGCTCTTCTCGTAGTATCCGGTCGCCTTGTCGACAGCATCTTTTTTTTCGTAGGCAGAGCCTAAGTTGTTGTAGGTTATGGCGATGTCGGGATGCGTGGGTCCGAGGGTCTTTAGCTCAATCGCGAGACATTTCTCGTAGTAGTTTACGGCCTTGTCGTAGTCGCCCTTGCGGGAGTAGGCGCCACCGCCGTTGTTGTAGGTCGTGGCAACTGCCGGGTGCTCGGGTCCAACGGTCTTCAGCCAGATCGCCAAGGCTTTCCCGTGATAGTTGATGGCCTTGTCGTACTCTTCGTTGTTGTCGTGGGCGGAGCCAAGGTTGTTGTAACTGGCGGCTACGTCGGGATGCTCGGCGCCAAGGGTTTTCAGCCTGATAGCCAAGGCATTTTCGTTGTAGTCGATGGCCTTGCCGTGATCCTCGTTGTTGTCATGGGCCAAGGCAAGGTTGTTGTAGCATGTTGCGACGTCGTGATGGTCGGGACCGAATTTCTCCAACCAGATCTCCAGAGCCGCATCGTAGTTGGCTATTGCCCTGCCGAACGCTCCCTTTCCGGCGTAGGCCAAGCCCGTGCCGTGGTAGGCGGAGGCTATCCGAGGATGGTCGGACCCGAGTGATTCCAGCCAGATCCTGACGGCTTGCTCGTGGTAGGAGATGGCGGTGTCGTACTCTCCCTTCTCCCGGCAGACGGAGCCGATATTGTGATAGCTCAAGGCGACTTCGTTGTGCTCGGAACCGAGGGCCTCCACTCCAAGCTCCAAAGCCTTTTCGTGGTTTGCTATGGCTTTGTCGTATTCGCCTTTTCGGCTGTTGGCTGAGCCGAGCTTGCCGTAGGCGAAGATTTTGTCCTCGTCGGACAGGGCATGATCCAGCACCTCTTCGGCGTACTTGATGGCCTTGTCGTTTTCCTGCAACGCATCTGAAATTTTGCAGAAGCCCTTGAGGAAGAAAACGAGCATCGCCTCGTCTTCGTCGG
>CAWVZQ010000835.1:0-1649 GCA_963934405.1 uncultured Opitutales bacterium
CGTTCACTGTCGTTTGGGTCGGTCCGGAATAGTCCAAGTGTTTTTCCAAAAAGTCAGTGGACAATCCCCAGTCCGACTCGATTGTTTTGGAATGAAAATGAATTTCATCCAGTGCCCCGATAGCAAGTGCATGGTCTTTCACTACGTTGCCGCTTTGCGGATGCCTGTTCGAGTTCTTGAAATTTACATTGCCTTTCACGATAATGTCTTTGCCAGCGCCGATGCCGAATACCTTCCAGTCTGTTGGGCCCGTTGGGGTGTCGTTGGAAGTCTTCAATTGGCCAGTCAGATCAATGTTTGTGCTTCCTGATGTGGAACCAAGGTTAATGTCTTGGGCGACAATCCCTTTGACTTGATCGACTTTGATGCCGAATAGGGCAGAATTTTGATTTTCCGCGGGGAGTATATCTGAAAGGTTGATCAATCCCCCAAGGTCTCCATTACTTAGGTTGGTGAAAACAATTTCCCTAATTGTCTTATTCAAAACATTTGATACTTCATTGTCAGAACCACCACTTGGGAAACGAGAGTCTATAAGCTTTCCGATTGCATCGCCTACCTTGCCGTCGCTTTGATCACCAAATGCTCCTTTGCTCGCGAGAGCTTTGACCAATTGGAGGAAGTACGGATTTCTATCGTCTAGAATTGTCTGGAGCTTAGCTTTGTCGAAGAGATTTTCGCTGCCTGCGACATTGAATTGGTCAGTCATATCCAGAGACTTGATGAGAATGTTTGCCAACTTTACGGATTCAAGTAGAATTTCGTTGAAACGTGAAGCATGGTATGATCCCGAAAAGTTCCCTAATTCGTATGCATCCACGAGGTAAGGAATGGTTTTACTAGTCGTTTCGTCGACACCTAATGACTTCAAGTCGGTCTCGGTGATTCCAACTCCCTTGAGTTCTTGAGGAGGACTGGTTGAGAGGTAAATGGAGAGTGTGTCGGTATCCGTATCGTAGCTGAAACTATCGTCCGGATTTGTGGGAGGTGGAGTAGGAGGCAAAACCGTTGGAGGAGCGGGTGGCACTTCAATATCGGTGATTTCTTCAATCACTTCTTCGATTACGGATGAGGGGATTGCCCCACTCGCCTTTAACTCTTCGACATATACTATTGCTTGTTCTTCACTAGGAATGATTACCTTAACGGCTTCGACATAGGTTTTAGCGTCTATTTTGCCAGTGAAGAGAAGTATCTCTACGACATCGAGGGTTTTAGATGGATTGGCATCTATTATCCTAGCGGCTTCTACGTAGGTTTTAATGTCTATTTTGCCAGTGGAGAGAAGAGTTGGGAGAATAATCTCTATTTGTTCGCGGGATTTGGATGGGTTGGCATCCAGACCCCCGATCGAAATACTTTGCAGGCTTTCCTTGGCGGATTGTTTTTCAGCAGGAGTTTCTTCCTCTTCGTCTTGACCAAACAGGAACGTCGGGGCGAGCAGGCACCCGACCAGAAGAAAGCGAATGAATTTGTTAATACGAGCGAGCTTTTTCATTTCGATCATTGGTTTGAGAAGAGTTCGTCGGAAGTCTGGTGACGCTGTCTTGATTGGACTTGAGGTTTCGGATACCCTAATGGTCCATTATCCTCTTAAGCTGAAAACGATGTTTGAAGGTTTGTGGCAAGTTTAGGCTGAGAAGTTTTGC
>CAWVZQ010000836.1:0-1647 GCA_963934405.1 uncultured Opitutales bacterium
TTTTGATCGTTTCCACTACTACTCAGGCCGCTCCCGAGTGGATTTGGATCAAGGATGGGCGAAAGGCTAATGTAAGAGCAGAGTTCAAGCGAAGCGTGCCGATCGTAGACCACCTCAGGTCAGCCCGACTCCTGGCCATCGCAGATGGCGCCTCGCTCACCATCAGGATCAATGGGCAGCTAGTGGACCAAGTGTCGGCCCACGGACCACTGGTTGACCGGGAAGTGATTTCGTTGCTGCAAAAGGGCGAGAACATGCTCTCGCTTACTGCAGTCTCAGTAAACGACGCTCCCGCAGTCGCCCTGCAGTTGGACTGGACGGATGCCAAGGGCAAAAACGGCTCCCTCTTCACGAACAGCAAATGGAAGACAAATGGAGCCACTGTCTCCTTCGGGTCTTTGGCCGGCGAGCCATGGTGGAACCTGCCGACCCTGATCTTGGATTCCCTCGACGACTACACCCAATGGAAACGCGCCTACAATGCGGCAAAAGGGACCGATCCCTCTACCTTCCAGACTTTGCCCGGTTACGAGGTCGAATTGTTGCGCTCGGCCGGCAAAGACGAAAACTCTTGGGTCAGCCTGGCTTTCGACCCGCAGGGCAGGGTGACTATCGGGCGGGAGGACAAGGGCCTGCTGCGTTTCAGTTTCTCCAAGGACCGCAGCAAGATCATTCAGGCGGAGACCATCGAGGACACCTTGAAGGAGTGCCGAGGCTTGCTCTATGCCCACGGCGCCCTCTACGCCAACGCTAACAACTCGAAGGCCTTGTATGGGCTGCGGGACACAAACGGGGACGGGAAGTTCGACAAAGTGAAGTCCTTGTACGCATCGGAGGGAGGGGTAGGGCACGGACGCAACGACTTGGCCTTGGGGCCCGATGGCAAGATCTACGCCATACAAGGTGACTCCGTTCGCATTCCCGCTGATCTTCCCAACCGCACCTCGCCGCTCAGGCGCGAACGCGTTCCCTACAGACCGAACGAGGGACATGTCATACGACTCGATAAGGACGGCAAGGAAACCGAGGTGTTTTGCGGCGGTTTGCGTAACCCCTATGGCATCGCCTTCAACCGGCATGGCGAGGCTTTCACCTACGACGCCGACGCAGAGAACGACATGGGCACGCCGTGGTACCGGGCGACCGAAGTGAAACACTTGACCAGCGGGGCTGATTTCGGATGGCGAGCGGTCACCGGGAGCTGGCCGCCTTACTATCCCGATCATCCCGACAATGCCCAAGCCAGCGTCCATATCGGCAAGGGGTCGCCCACATCCGTGAAATTCGGGTACCAAAGCAATTTCCCCCACGCTTACCAAGAAGCTCTCTACGTTCTCGACTGGACCTACGGCCGCATCTTGGCCGTCCATATGATCGAACGGGGAGCGGGCTACGTCGGTGTGCCCGAGGTCTTTTTGCGGGGCCGTCCGCTCAACGTCACCGACTTGGGATTCGGCCCGGACGGGGCCATGTATTTCGTCACCGGTGGGCGGAGAACCCAAAGCGCACTGTACCGAGTGCGTTATGTCGGACCGGAGATTAAGCCAACCACCGACACTACCCAGCAAACCGCTCGCTCCGAACTTTCGAACCAGGCGAGAGACATCCGCCGTAAGCTGGAATTCCACCACGGCAAGCCAAGCCAAG
>CAWVZQ010000837.1:0-1645 GCA_963934405.1 uncultured Opitutales bacterium
TTCACCTTGTCGTAAGCCGGACCGACCAAGGGTAGGGGAGGCGTCCAGTATAAACCGTGGTGTACGATGAGGAGATCGATGCCGGAGGAAATGGCTTTGCGGAAGGGTTCCAGACCTGCGTCCACGGCTGCGCCGACCTTCGATACGTTGCCGTCGTTGGCGACCTGGAGGCCGTTCTCGGAGCCCGGGAAGTCGGGTACTTCGAGGCGTTCGGTTCGGTTGTCGCAGAATGCAATTACGTCGGTGAGATCGGCCATCATCTTATCTAATGACTCGCTCCGATGGTTCTCTCAACTGAAAAAACATAATCCCGCCGATCTCGTGTCATTTTGATCTTGCTCATAAGCCAATGCCGGACATGATTTGCCAACTTCTTGTGATGCAGGGTGGAGCAGTTTGGTAGCTCGTCAGGCTCATAACCTGAAGGTCGCAGGTTCAAATCCTGCCCCTGCACCCAATCTTCCTACCTTCAGCAAGTCTTTGCACATCCCTTTTATAGGTGCGTTTAACCTTGCTGATTTCTTAAATTTCACTTTGCTATTCACCTCCGTTATTAGCATTCCTGCTCGTAGCATTTACTCGATAGAACCAACAAACCTAACTCTCACACCAAAAAGAAAACTATTTCTCCCCAAGGCTTTTCTTGGGGCTTTGAATCTTCCAAATACATGAATATAACAGTTAAAGACCTACTCGACGCCGGAGTACACTTCGGGCACCAAGTGCGCCGTTGGAATCCCAAGTCCAAGCCTTACGTTTACGCAAATCGGTATGGCATATCCATCATTGACCTCGAAAAGACCTACGACCTTTTGGAAAAGGCGTGTTCTGGGATCGAGGACATTGTGGCTAGCGGAAAATCCATTCTTTTGGTTGGAACAAAGCGGCAGGCGCAGGAACCCGTCAGGGAAATGGCCGCTGCCACCAATACCTCTTTCTGCGTCAACCGCTGGATGGGCGGCACCTTGACGAATTTTCAAACGGTGTCCACCAGTTTGGCCAAGTACAAGAAATATCTTCGTATGGAGGAGGACGGAAGTCTGGATGCTCTTCCCGGCAAAGAAGGGGCGGCAATCAAGAGGCAAATGTCCCGAATGCATCGGAATTTCGAGGGGATGTTGGATCTCAAAAGCCTTCCGGGAGCACTTTTTATTATCGATACGAATAACGAATTGATCGCGGTGACCGAGGCAAATCGTCTTGGTATTCCCGTCATTGCCCTTGTCGACAGTAATTCCGATCCCACGCTTGTCGATTTCCCCATACCGGGTAACGATGATTCTACGAAATCGATTCGAATTGTCATAGATGTGATATCCGAGGCGATTCAAAGTGGATTTGCTCGACGAACCGAGATGCCCACCCATCGCAGAGACATAACTCCCGTGACCCAAGAACCGGAATTTGGTGATCAGGGTGATGAACCTGAAGTTACCTTGCCCGAAGGTTATGAGGATATGGACTTTGATGATCGCGGTCGAGACTCTCGAGACGAAGCTGAGGCAAAACCTGCCGAAGGAAAGGTTGAGGAAGTAGCTGCGGTAGTAGAGACTCCTGCGGTTGTGGAAGAGGCGCCCGAGGAACCTGCTGCGGTTGTTGAAGAGGCACCTGAGGAGCCTGCTGCGGAAGAAGAGGCACCTGAGGA
>CAWVZQ010000838.1:0-1642 GCA_963934405.1 uncultured Opitutales bacterium
AGCAACTCTTTGGCAAGGATGCCCCGAAACTGGACGAGAAGGTACGAGCGGCGGTGATCGAGAAGAACAAGCAGCATTTCTTTCGTTACCGTCCGCTCAACACTTTCTATTACACTGGCGGGCGGAACCGAAGTTACGGATATTTAGACTTTCTCCCCGCGATGAGAAACTTCGACCTCATGACGGCCAATCGCGACGATCGCATCCATGCCCTTGCCGCGGGCAAGAAAGTACCCGCCAAGATCAACGACTCCAATGTTCCGAAAATGCCCAAGACCAAAGTCGGTCGCGGAGCCAATCAGTGGATGACCCCGAAGAAGGAACGCGAGGCATTCAAGGTGGATCCGCGGTTCGAGGTAACTCTTTTCGCCAGTGAAGAACAGTTCCCCGACATCGCATGTCCTATCCAGATGCGCTGGGACTCTCTTGGTCGCATGTGGGTGAGCTGCTCAACCACCTATCCCCACGTTTACCCCGGGCAGACCCCGAACGACAAAATCGTTATTCTCGAGGATCTCGATGGCGACGGCAAGGCGGACAAGTCCACGGTCTGGGCGGACGATATCAACGTGGCGCTTTCCTTCGAGTTCGGCAACGGAGGAGTCTATGTTTCGGAAGAGCCCCATATGACCTTTCTCAAGGACACCGACGGTGACGGAAAGGCGGACTATAGAGAGACCGTCTTGACTGGGTTTGGTTCGGAGGATTCTCACCACGCCCTGCATGATTTTGCATGGACACCCGACGGCGACCTCATCTTTCGCGAGTCGATTTTCCACCATACCCAAGTCGAAACCCCTTATGGCCCCGTCCGTCAACAAAACAGCGGATGGTTTGCCTGGGAACCGAAACTTCATCGCCTGACTGCGTTCGGTACTCACGCCAGCACAAATCCTTGGGGTGTGACCTTCGACGACTGGGGGCAGCATGTAGCTAGTTATCCAATTTTCGCTTCAGCACACCATGCATTGGATCCCCCATATCCTGAGCAGCACCCGCGCCCGTCCGGATTGCAGGCCTACTCGGGGGTTTGCGGCCAGGAATTCGTGGACTTTCCGAATTGGCCCAAGGAGCTGCAGGGCGGCATGGTCAAGGTGCGCTACAAGTCGACCAATCGGGTTGAGTTCCTGCAGTGGAACGAGGGCGAGTTCGGTTACGACGAGAAATATGTCAGCGACATTATATTCTCCACCAACCTGAGCTTTATTCCGGTGGACCTTCGTTACGGTCCGCGTGGTGCCATGTACGTTTGCGACTGGTACAATCCGGTAAAGGGGCATGCCCAGTATTCCTTGCGGGACGAGCGGCGCGATCGGAAGTCTGGTCGCATCTGGAGAATCTTTCCCAAGGGGGCCAAGCCACAGGATCCGCCTAAGATCGCTGGTGCAACCATCACGGAATTGCTGAATATACTCAAGCGACGCGAATATCGCTATCGTTACTGGGCCAAGCGGGAGTTGAGGGAAATGGATCCTGTCAAGGTCAAGGCCACCCTAGACAAGTGGGTCGCCACGCTCGATCCCAAGGACGAGCGATTTCGCCACCACCAAGTCGAGGCCATCTGGGCCTATCGCAACGTAGAGCAAGCCAACTTGCCGCTGTTGCGCGAGGTGCTTGCCTGCGACAACCATAATGCCCGGGC
>CAWVZQ010000839.1:0-1638 GCA_963934405.1 uncultured Opitutales bacterium
TAGTCGAACCAAGCCTTGGTGCCGATGTCGCGAAATACAGCCCGGCGGTTTACATAACCGGTCTCGGCAGCTCCGTAGATGTCGTTGATCAACTCATGGTCGTCGGCGGTAAAATATGTGGGAACATGTCGGTGCCACTCCGCGAGGTTGCGGCCGCGGTGCAACAGGTCTTTGTAGTTTTGCCAAACCCCGACGACCGTGGGGGCGTGACGGACAATGCGTGGAACTTCGTCGAGGCCTACTTGGTGGAGCCATTCCTGCGGGGAATAGTCACGGCGAGTTTCGTAAAGCCAGTCTCCATTGAGGATGGCGAAGTTCACTTGGTCCCGAACCTTGGCGTTCAAGGTATCGAAGACAGGCAAGGTGGGGCCCACGCTGTCACCGCCGCCCTTGGGATTGTTGCCGCAGGCGAACTCGAAACGGAAGTTGAACAATCCCTTGGGGTTGCCTTGGGGATTCTTGAAATCCTTTGCCCGAGGCATGGTGCGAAAGGATCCGCTTAACTGGTGGTCAGCTATGCGGTAGTGATAGCGAGTGTTGGGAGAGAGCTTCCCGATAGTTAGTGTGCCAGTGTAGTCATGCTCCGGACCCCGTGTTGCGAAGGTGGCGGTCTGATCGAGTTTGTTGGCATCGGTCCCGTAGAACACCACGACCTCGCCTTGCCGTTCGGTGCGAACCCAGAGAGTCATCGAATCGGTGGAAGGACGCCCGAGGATAGGACCGGCGGTGACCCGAATCGGCGTGGGGCCGACGTCTTGAGCGAAGGTCTGGCCGCAAAGAAAGAGGGCGATGGCAATAGGTAGGAGTAGTTTCATTTTTTTCAAGGATTCAGGAAAGATATGGCTTTCGATGATTTCGCATCTCTCTACTTTTTCTTCTTAGGCTTCTTTTTCCCAGGTTGTCCGGTGGGGATGACTGCTATTTTGGGCAGCAAATGCCTGACCTTGTCGTACTCCGGGTTGACGCACTTGTCACGCCAGCGCTTGAGGGTGCTCAATAGCCCGATGTCGGACTCGGGCGTTGCCCCCTTATCACCGGTTTGCTTGATCCACTGGGACAGGATCTTGCGGTGCTTGGCCAATTCCTTCTTGTGCTTGGGGTCCTTGGCCAAGTTGTTGATTTCATGGGGGTCCTTGGCTAGGTCGTACAGTTCCTCAGGTTCCTTCTTGTCTCCGAAGAAGACGAGTTGCGTCTTGTTCATCTTCCCAGCCGCCATAAGGCGGCGAAACTCCTGTGAAACGGGCCACGAGTCCTTGTAACTGGGTTGCATGAAGGGGCGGTCCGTCAGGTAGTTGCGCAGGTACTTGTACTTAGGAGTGACCACCGCCCGGATGTGCTCGATGGTGTAATCACAGCGATCACGCGCAGAGATGACATAGGAGCGGGGCTTGTGGTCCTCTGAGAGGAAGTCTTGTCCTTCCATGTAGTCCGGCACCGCGATACCGGAGGCCGCCACGGTGGCGGCGCTGACGTCTATGCTGCTGACCAGTTCGTCGGTCACTCGGCCACCCTTTATTCCGTATCCCGCCACGATCAGGGGCATGTGAATGCCACCTTCGTAGAGGTACTGCTTGTGGCGGTGCAACTTGTAGCCGTGGTCGCTGAAGAGAAAGATCAAGGTGTTTTCATAGTGCCCGT
>CAWVZQ010000840.1:0-1637 GCA_963934405.1 uncultured Opitutales bacterium
CGTTCACTGTCGTTTGGGTCGGTCCGGAATAGTCCAAGTGTTTTTCCAAAAAGTCGGTCGACAAACCCCAATCCTTCTCGATTGTTTTCGAATGAAAATGAATCTCATCCAGTGCTCCGATGGCGAGCGCATGGTCTTTCACCACTTTGCCGGTTTGGGGATGCCTGTTAGAGTTCTTGAAACTGACGTTGCCTTTAACGATTATGTCCTTTCCGGCGCCAACGCCGAATACCTTCCAGTCTTTTGGGTCCGTTGGGGTGTTGGTGGAAGTCTTCAATTGGTCGGTCAAATCAATGGTCGTGTTTATTGGATCCTTATTCTCATCCAGCTCATCGGTGCCAAGGATTATGTCTTGGGCAACAATCCCTTTGATTTGGTGGACTTTGATGTCGAACAGGGAAGAATTTTTGAAATCCGAAAGGTCGATCAATCCTCCGAGGTCTCCATTGTTTAATTGTTCGAAAACAATTTCCTTCATTGTTTTACTCAAAACCTGTGATATTTCATTGGTAGAAACACCACTTGGGAAAAGTGAGGTGATGAGTTTTTCGATTGCAATGCCTACCGCGCCATCGCTTTTGTCTCCAAATGCGCCTTTGCTCGCGAGGACTCTTACAAGTTGGTAGAAGTACGGATTTCTATTATCGAGGATTTCAGAGAGCCTGTCTTTGTCGAAGAGATTATCGCTGCCTGCGACATTGAATTGGTCGGTCATCTTCAGAGACTTGATTAGAATGTTTGCCAAGTTTACGGCCTCTAATAGAATTTCGTTGAAACGTGAAGCATGGGATGATCCCGAAAAGTTCCCCAATTCGTATGCATCCACGAGGTAAGGAATGGTGTTACTGGTCGTTTCGTCGACACCTAATGCCCGCAAATTGGCTTCGGTTATTACCTCTAGTTCTTGAGGAGGACTGGTTGAAAGGTAAATGGAGAGTGTGTCGGTATCCGTATCGTAGCTGAAACTATCGTCTGGATTTGTGGGAGGTGGAGTAGGAGGCAAAACCGTTGGAGGAGCGGGTGGCACTTCAATATTGGTGATTTCTTCAATCACTTCGTTGACTACGGTTGCCGGGAGTTCTCCACTCGCCTTTAACTCTTCGACATAGGCTTTGGCTTTGGCTTCGTTAGGAATGATTGCAACTATGGCTTTTGCAAAAGTTTCATTGTCTATTTTGCCAGTAGAGACAAGAACCTCTATGTGATCGAGGGTTTTGGATGGGTTGGCATCTATTGCACTGACGGCTTCTACATAGGTTTTAATGTCTATTTTTCCAGTTGAGCGAAGGACCTCTACCAACTCGCGGGTTTTAGATGGGTTGGCATCCAGCCCTCCGATGGAAATACTTTGCAGGCTTTCTTTGGCGGATTGTTTTTCAGCAGGAGTTTCTTCCTCTTCGTCTTGCCCAAACAGGAATGTCGGGGCGAGCAGGCACCCGACTAGAAGAAAGCGAATGAATTTGTTAGTACGAGCGAGCTTTTTCATTTCGATCATTGGTTTGAGAAGAGATTGTCGGAAGTCTGACGAAGCTGAGTTGATTGGACTTGAGGTTTCGGACACTCTAATTGTCCATTATCCTCATAAGCTGAAAACGATGTTTGAAGGTTTGTGGCAAGTTTAGGCTGAGAAGTTTTGC
>CAWVZQ010000841.1:0-1636 GCA_963934405.1 uncultured Opitutales bacterium
TGGAAATACTAGTGGGCGGGCGGCTAGACGGTTCCGCGACCATTGTGAGCAAAGAAGGCCTTGTCCTTACCGCCTGCCACGTCATTCGCAAGAAGAGCAAGCGTTACGAGGCTCTCTCCCCCACCCTTGGTCGCCATCCACTGAAACTGATTTGCACGGACCGTTCCCATGATCTGGCCCTGCTATCCCTGCCCAAACGAGAAAACCCATACCCTTTTCTTCCAATCGCTAAAAACATCCCGAACGAGGGAAGACCAAGCTATCTCTTTGGAGCTCCCGTGTTTCGGCACAACCTTCTCATCACAGGATACGTGGCTAAGAAAAAATCGAGTTTCGAGTGGTACGACGGCGCCTTTGCCGAAACCTTCGCCATCGCGGGCATTGGAGCCGGTGGCACATCGGGGGGACCATGGCTAAATGCCAGAGGCGAGATCATTGGTGTTCAGGTTGCCTCCATGACTTTGGGCGAAGTACATCAAGGCATTGCTTCGGCTATTCCTCCAACTGCCATCCGCTCCTTGATTGAAAAGAAAACGACAGTCGTCACCCCTACCATGCATGCAGCGGTTGAGGAAATCTGGGGGCAATCCCCCGAGTTTCTAGAAAAAATCAAACCTAATACGAAAGGTCTGTTGCTAAGACAGGTCGCAAAAGGTGGAGTCGCGGCAAAGGTGGGGCTAAAAGACGAAGAAATTATTCTGAAAGTCGGTGGCAAGAGAATCTTCGAAAGGATTGAACCCTTCATGCAAATGCTACGCAGGAAAAAACCCGGCGACACGTTACTCCTTCACGTCGCCGACTCGAAAGGGGAAGGTCAGCGCGCAGTAAAGATCAAGTTGGCCGAGCTGAAATAACGAGAAATCTTCAGCCGCCCTTTTTGTAAAGTTCAACCGCGCTGCGAAGCCTAAGAAGACGCGAGCTCACCTTGAGATTGCGCGAGGTGTAACCCTCCCGATTGATCAACAGCTTCACGCGATTTCGTGATTTCACAATGCTCACGCAAGCTCCCTCGCGAGCATACTTACTCCCCTCGCCTATGGCTAGCACGCCTTTCTTGTCGCAAAGGGTACATTCGGACCATCTGTTTTCCTCCGATTGCAGGAAGTAGACGACCGCGCAGTCCTTGAAAACTTCCTTCTCCTCGTCGGCATCCGGGATGCGCTCCAAGGAAAACACCTTCACCTTGCGTCCTTGAATGGTGATGTTCAATTCGTCGATAAGGAATAAAAGAACCTGAGCAAAATGGTGTTTGTCCTCACCCACAACAGCAAGACCAACGGTAGAATCGGCACCCGGCAAATCCTCGTCGTCCCAAGTCGAATAGTGAAGAAGGTGGGCGAGGTAAGCCGCCTTGAAACGGGCCTCCGTTCTCGCATTCTCCGAAGAATCCGTTTTCCCGAAACTCGCATTGGAGCAGACGCAAAGAGACACAATGGCGAAGGACGCGAACCGCATCGCCTTAGCGAAATGTTTGAATCTGGTAATCAGGAAAAGCACGGAAAGAAAAAAATTAGAATCTTTTGGTTATGGATAAAAGGAAGGAGCGCTCGACTCGGGCAGGTTCGAGCTCTAGGTCTTGGTACATGTTTTCGGGGTGATGGGGATCGAGAAGGTCGCGACCGAAAAGGCCGATCTC
>CAWVZQ010000842.1:0-1630 GCA_963934405.1 uncultured Opitutales bacterium
TAGCGTTCGGCTTCGCGAGGATTTCCTTGATTTTCCGCGAGGTTGCCCAGAGAAAGATTGGCTTCAGGGCGATCGAGATTGCTTAGGAAGCGAGCCTTCAGTTCACGAAAAGCGATATCGAACTGCTTCTTTTCCTCGGGAGTGAAAATACGGGAAGGAAGACGAGAAAGCACTCGCGCTGCTTCCGTGCGAACGGAAAGAATCGGATCGTTCAGTATAGGGCCCAGGGTCTGCTTAAGTTCGTTGTCGGGAAGATTTTCGAGAGTGTTGACAGCGGCTACCCGGATAACGGGGTCAGGATCAGTGGTTCGTACGCGAGCCTCGGCAAAACTAGCCGGGCCAAGAAACCTTCTAAGCGCGAGCAAGGCCCCGGATCGAGTGAAGGAAGGTGATTCGAGATCACGAACAGTGTCCAAAAGAAGTTTCTCCGCCTCGGGTTTTCGATTGCGAAAAGCATGAAACGCCTCGGGGTGACGGACTTCCCTAGGACGATTAGGCCCCTTGAACTCTTCCACTTTTGCCGCAGCCCATGCGGCATCCTTGTCATCATGACAACGATTGCAGGCGTTGGGCGTGCCGAACTTCACACTGAGGTCTGGACGCGGAATGCGTATACTGTGGTCGCGACGAGGATCCACCACCATGTAGGTCTTTTCCGGCATATGGCATTCCACGCATTGAGCTCCTTTGGTTCCCATCGGATGAAAATGGTGAGCCGGTGAATCATAAAGGGTGAGGTTGTCCGGTTTCGGAGAATGGCAACGCATGCAGAGCTGATTCCCTTTGACATACGTTCGAGCGGTGTGCGGGTCGTGACAATCGGCGCATTTCACGCCCTTGTGAAACATCTTGCTTTGAATGAAGGATCCGAACACATAGACCTCATCGTCGATTTGCCCGTCAACGTGATAGGTGGGAGCACTCATATCGGGAGCCCATGGTTGGGCTACCTCGGGGAGGAAGTGATCTAGGAATGTGGAACCAACGTGATGCCCGGGATGGACAAACCCGCGACGAGCATGACACTTTGCGCAAGACTCGACCTGAACCTTGCTGGAACTGTTTACATCGGCGAGTCCGTAGTGGGGCATGCCCTGCCAACCATCGTCAGCTTTCGCCAGTTCTACATGCTTGCGACCAGGTCCATGGCAAGCTTCGCAGGCAACGGTCATCTCGGAATAAGAAGTGCTGAACTTTCGTGTTTTGGGATCATATCCTTTGCGAAGGTTGGTGGAGTGGCAGTCTGCGCACATGTGGTCCCAGTTCTGCATGGAACGAGTCCAAAAGAGCGGGTCTTTGGGCTTGATATGCTCGTCGGGATAAATGTGGTACCATCTTTTCCCTTCGATGTCCCAGCAAGTGGGTAAGACCTGCATCCGACCATCGGGAAATTGTACAAGGTATTGCTGCAAAGGTTCCCAACCAAAAGTGTGCTTCACTTGAAAAACTTCCATTTCCCCGCGCTCGTTTTCCGTCTCTACCATATAATTGTCACCCTCCTGGAAAAACCGAGAAACGACGCCGTAACGCTCGAAAATAGTATTGTTGAAATCGCCACGCACAGTTTCAGGCGTAGGCAACTCCATGGCATGAAAGTGATGAGACCCTTTCCATTTTTCGTGTTGCTCCG
>CAWVZQ010000843.1:0-1630 GCA_963934405.1 uncultured Opitutales bacterium
TTTACTTTTTCCGTACCCTCCAACCTTAACAGCCAGAAAAGCTAACATGACCAACCGTAGAAAATTCCTCAAGCAAGCCGCCCTCGGTTCCACCCCTTTCATTCTGCCCTCCCACATATGGGCAGCCAAGGGAGACGCTTCCCCCAACAGCCGGATCAACGTCGCAATCATCGGCCCGGGCAAGCAAGGACGCAGCCATACCCACCGCCTCATCCGCAACCCACGTGCCCAAGTCACCGGTTTTGCCGAGGTCGCCAAGGTCCGTACCGACCACACCAAGGCCCTGATCGAAAAACACTATGGCCAAAACACCCCGGGCAAGGACTGGAAGGGATTGACCATCACCAGAGACTACCGCGAGCTACTGGCCGACAAACAAGTCGACGCCGTGCTCATCGCAACCCCCGACCATTGGCATGGGGAACCAACCATCTTGGCCGCCCGGGCGAAAAAGCACATTTACTGCGAAAAGCCAATTTCCCTGACCATCAAGGAAGGACGGGCGATGGTCAAAGCGGTGAACGATAACAAGGTCACTTTCCTCACCGGTAGCCAGCAACGCACGGAATTCGGTGGGAAATTCCGCAAGACCGTCGAGCTCATCCGGAGCGGTGCAATCGGGGAGATCAAGAAGATCCGCGTATGCGTGGGAGGTCCTCCGAAACCATGTGACCTCCCGACCGAAAAAGTGCCCGAGGGCATCGACTGGGATGCCTGGCAAGGCCCGGCCCCTACCCGCGGATACAACAAGGCTCTTTGCCCCGACGACGTCCATAACCATTTCCCGCGCTGGCGGGCCTATCGCGAATACTGCAACGGCTACCTGGCGGACATGGGAGCCCATCACTTCGACATCGGACAGTGGGGCATGGACGCCGACTTCACCGGTCCGGTCAAGGTGATCCCCCCAAAAGACGGAGAAAAAGAAGTTCGTCTTATCTACAAGAATGGGATCGAGGTCGTCCATGGCTCCATTCCCGAATGGCGCGGAGGTACCATTTTTTACGGTTCGGAAGGCACCATCTGGGTCGACCGCGGACCTTGGAAATCCGACCCCCCCAGTCTGCTCAAGGATTACAAGACAACCGTGAGCATACGCCAGCCAAGAAGCCACCACGACGAATGGCTCGACTGCATCCACTCGGGCGAACTTCCCCTCGCCCACGTCGAGGCCGGACACCGAACCGCCACCCTTTGCCAGCTCTGCAATATCGGATACGAACTCCGCCGGGAGCTCGACTGGGATCCGAAGAAGGAACAGTTCGTCAAGGATGACGAGGCCAACAAGCTGACCGACCGCAAGCGCCGCAAGAAGTGGTATCGGGTATAAGCTAGGGAAAATCTACAAATGGCTTTCGGGCATCGGGCTGGGAATACAAGGCTCGGCGCTTACCCAGTTGCCCAGATTTTTCAACCGCTTTGGAATTCGGCTAACCGATCAGATCACTGAAGGTCTTGCTCTTGTAGATGAAAGTTATTGCGGGAATCAAGAGGAGCAAGGCAAGCAACTGAAAGGTTCCGAACATACAGATGGAAAGAAGGACAAACCCGATTCCCCTGCGAAACCTCGGTTCCTTGAGCAGTCTGTGTTTGAACATTTCCTCGCAAGGATCATTGCCACTCCACCGGG
>CAWVZQ010000844.1:0-1629 GCA_963934405.1 uncultured Opitutales bacterium
GGAAGAGAATGACCACTTTTTTTGGAAATATAACCAGCGGTTCCAGCGATCTCCGGCTTCGGATTTTCAACGTGCTGCCCGCCGCAGGCTATCAGATGGATCGGTTGCTGCAGTTGATGGACGTGGTGGAAAGCGATCTCAGTCCGACAGCCTGCGTGGAGTGTCGGGTCAAGCCGCGGATGCACTTGAATCCCGAGTTCGTGGAGGAACACTGCCAGCGGGACGAGCACCTCTTCATGCTTGTGATGCACGAGCTATACCACGTCATCTTGGGGCACACCCGGTTGTTCGAGCGGGTCACTCCCCTCCACAATTTTGTTTTCGACGCGGTAATAAACTCAATGCTCTGTCACGAGTTTCCCGAACCCGTCTACAGTGAGTTTTTCTGCAAACTGAACGACTGGAACAGCTTTCCAGCTCGGTTGCTTCGTCCGCCGCCGAACTGGCGCTTGGGAGGGGAAATCGAGATGCCGGAGGATGCCCGCTTGGCCGAGGCTGCGGTGATCGAACTGTTGTACGGGGGATCTCGGGAAGACAATTCGAACATCACTTACCACGATGTGTTTAAGGCGGTGGCCGGATGCCTGCAGGTAATCGTGCCGAGCGAGGAACCGGATAAGTTTTTCGAAGGCGCAGTACTTCTGGGCGACCATTCCGGAGACTCCCTGTCGGGCGAATTGGACGAGGCGGTTCTTTCCGATGATGCCGTGCAGGACGTCGTCCGCAAAATCGTGGAGAAGTGGCCACCCCCGGATAAGCCCATCTCAGGTCGCGATGATGGGAGGAGCCCGAGCGACTTCTTCTTGCAGGAAGGACATAACCCGCAGGCTAAGTTTCACCGGGAACTCCGCAAGTTGTTCGGCAAGGCGGGTATCTTGAAGCACGGGAACTCCCGCAATAGGTCATGGGAAAGAAACGAAGCCGTTCAGGAATCGCGCACCCCATTGCCCCAGCTGGACGACCGTCGAGCCCCGGGTTTGGAGATAGCCCTTGGCTTTCGCCCCTTTTTCTTTGACGTGAAGCGAAAGCACCATCGGCGTCAGCTCACTCCTCGCGATACGGCCTATGTTTATCTGGATATAAGTGGATCGATGTGGGGAGTATTACCCAGCCTTACGACCGCCCTGCGTGAACCTCATCGAAAAGGAGAGGTGAAGCTCTTTGTCTTCAGCACCGTGATTGACGTGGTGGAACCGAGAATACCCTTTGATAAGCAAAACCTTCAGAACACCGGTGGGACCGACATCGCTTGCGTGTATTCTCATTTGGCGAACCTGCCAAAACCCGAGACACCCAAGCGGGTGGTCGTCCTGACCGATGGTTACGTCGGGCAACCCAACCGGAATGACCTCAATGTCTGGAAGGAGAGGAAGGTGAAGCTTTACGTAGGTCTTGTCGGTCACGGATACGCGGCCGACCTCCTCACCCATGCATTCGAAGTACGCGAACTTCCGCCCTTTGAGTAAACCATCAAGCACCGCAATTTATGAACCAAGACACCGGTTTACATTTCGCCGAATACGTTTCCTGCGGTCATCCCGATCGCCTCGCGGATGCCGTGGCCGAGAAAATCGTCGCGTGGGCTGTTCGCCAAAATCAGCGGGCTCTCGTTGGCGTGGAGGTCGCCGT
>CAWVZQ010000845.1:0-1628 GCA_963934405.1 uncultured Opitutales bacterium
TCAAGCATGCCGCCAACTTATTGGACCAGTCACACGAGCCCGATCCCAACTGGAAGACGCCGAACCGACCGAAGAAGAACTGAGCGGGGAACGCCTACTTCTTGACCGTCCGCCAGTCGAAGGCCTCGTCCATAACGTCCCGGTGCAGGGCGAGCATCTTCTTTTTCATTTCGGCGAAGCGCTTGGGCTCCTTTTCCGAAAGGTCCTTGTCTTGGGTGGCGTCGGTGCGGAGGTTGTGGAGGCGAAAGTTTATCAGGGCGGTTTTCTTGATGTCTCCGATGTAGCTTTCCCGGAACATGTTTTGGCGTGACAGGTTGATTTCGGGGTCGGCGAGCAGGCACCAGTCGCCGTCGCGGATTACGCAGACGGGGCGGGACGGGTTGTAGAACCAGTAGAGGGGCTTCGGTCGGGTGAGCTTGCCGGTGGCGAAGAGCGGCAGGAGGCTGGTCCCGTCGAGGGTCACGCCCTTGGGGAGGGGAACACCGGCGGCGTCGCAGGCGGTGGGTAGCAGGTCGACGAGGCCCGCGGGAACGTCGGAGGTGGTTCCGGGCTTCACCTTGCCCGGCCAGCGGATGATGCCGGGTTCGCGTATACCGCCTTCCCAAAGCTGTGTCTTGCGGCCCTTCAGGTTGCGGTTATTGGCTCGGTCGGTGCGGTAGCTTCCGTTGTCGGAGGTGAATACGACGAGGGTGTTATTGGTCACGCCCATGGCATCCAGTTTCTTGAGTAGGCGTCCCGCCGCATCGTCCATGTTCTCGATGCAGCCGTAGTATTCGGGCTGCTTGACGTTGGGGTGGCGGGCGGCGAGCTCGGGCGGGGAGGCGACGCGTTGATGCGGTTCGTGGAAGCAGACGTTGAGGAAGAAGGGTTTCGTTTTGTCGCGGTGGTTGTCGAGCCAGTCGATGGCTTCGTCCACCACGATCTGGCAGGAGTAGCCTTCCACTTTGCCCAAGGCCTTGCCGTTGCGCACGAAGTTGACGGGGTTGCGGTGCGAGGGGGTGGCGTTGTTGCCCGTGGCTAGCCAATGGTCGTAGCCGTGGTCGCCGGGGTCGGGCCCGTCGCCCGAGCCGTCCGCAAGGTCATAGCCGAGGTGCCACTTTCCCACGTGGGCGGTGGAATAGCCGCCCGCCTTGAGGAGTTCGGCCACGGTGGTTTCCTCCACCCGCAAGTGCATGTTCTGGGAGGTGGCCACCCAGCTGTACACTCCCGCCCGCACGGAGAAGCGTCCCGTCTGCAAGGCGGCCCGCGAGGGCGAGCATACTGCGCAGGCGGCGTAGAAGTCGCTGAACTTGAGGCCTTGCGTGGCCAGTTTGTCGAGATGGGGCGTCTTGTTCTCGGGGCTACCGTAGCAACTGAGGTCGCCCGAACCAAGGTCGTCGGCGAGCAAGAACACAACGTTGGGCCTGTCCTTCGCGGAAGCGAATACGGAGCAGGCCAGAAAGGCGAGAAGAGGGGACAACTTTTTCATGGGGGGATTTGCTTGCAGCGCTTGGTCGTGAGGGATCAAGCTTCCACCGTGATGGTGGCCTTCTGGATGGCGTTGGCGCCGTCCTTGCGGAAGGGGCGCGGCATGGGCTGGGCATTGCCCTTGTCGTCGATGGTCCGGCAATAAAGGTCGTATTTCCCCG
>CAWVZQ010000846.1:0-1626 GCA_963934405.1 uncultured Opitutales bacterium
CGGTCCGGCCCGACGGCTGGCTCAGGGGCCTACCCCAAAAGTAAATTCCTAGCAGCAAGGCGTCCCGAGGAAATCTCCCTCGATGATGGCCGCACCTTGGTTCTCGAAGATTCCTGACGCCGCCCGGCGAACTCCAAAACCGCTGCCAAAAACCTTCTTGGGAAAGCGGTCTGGGAAGCTACGCTCACGGCCAGTGAAACTGACCGCCAAAACCACCATCTCCCCGCCCTCCGGTCCGGCCCAAGGGCTGTTTCAGGAGCCCCCTGCTAAAAGCAATTTCCTAGCAGTCATGATTCTGGCGAGTGCTCTGTTGGTTTCATTACTAGCCGTCCCGGCGCTGGCCGTCGAGGGCGACACGCTCAAGGTGGCGACGATTTTCGGGGACCACATGGTCGTCCAAGCGGACAAGGCGATCCCGGTGTGGGGATGGGCCAAGCCCGGCACGACGGTAGAGGTCAATCTCCTCGACGCAAAGGCCGTCACCGCAACGGCGGGCAAGGACGGACGTTGGATGGCGAAGGTGAGTCCGGTCAAAACGGGGCAAACGGGCACGATGACCGTGTCGGCCGGCGACGCGAAGATCGTTTCCAAGGATGTGCTCGTCGGCGAGGTGTGGCTGTGCGGCGGCCAAAGCAATATGGAATGGAAGGTCACCGGAAGCAACAACGCCAAGGAAGAAATCGCCGCCGCGAACTACCCCCAGATCCGCATGTTTACGGTCACCAAAACCGTCGCCGGGTTGCCCGCAACCGACGTGCAAGGCCAGTGGGAAGTCTGTTCGCCCGAGACGGTGGGACAGTTCTCTGCGGTGGGATACTTCTTTGGCCGTGAGATTTACAAGCAACTGAAAGTTCCCGTCGGCTTGATTCATTCCAGCTCGGGCGGCACTCCCGTGGAAAGTTGGATGCCCCTCAAATCCATGAAGGGCAACCCGTTGTGCAAGGATCTCATCAAGCGGTATGACGTAGTCGCCAAGGCCCTCGCGGTGAGCGACG
This sequence comes from uncultured Opitutales bacterium, assembly GCA_963934405.1. Lineage (GTDB taxonomy): Bacteria > Verrucomicrobiota > Verrucomicrobiia > Opitutales > Seribacteraceae. The sequence continues at coordinate 996 of CAWVZQ010000846.1, forward strand.
AAAAGAAAAAGGAGGTGCGTGCGGAATATGCCAAGAAGATGAAAGAGCACAGAGCGTCGGTGGCGAAGAAAGAGTATCCGAACAAGGGCTTCGAACAGGGACTGGCCAAAGCGAGCTATGACGACGCCTCGTGGAAGTCGATGGAGATTCCGAGCAACTGGGAGGATTCCGTAAAGGAGATGAGAGGGCTGGATGGCGTAGTCTGGTTCCGCAAGACGGTGACTGTCCCGGCCGCCTGGGCGGGCAAGGAACTCTCGCTCAAAGTCGGGCAGGTGGATGATGTGGACATTACCTATTTCAATGGCGAGAAGGTCGGCTCTACCAACTTGTCCTATATGGCTAAGCGGGACTACACGGTTCCGGGCAAGCTCGTCAAAGCGGGCAAGAACACGATCGCCGTTCGCGTAACAGACAGGAAGGATGGAGGTGGCATCTGGAATGGCACGCTCTCGGTGTCGCTAAAGGACGCAGACACCAAGCCCATCGATCTCGCCGGTGCGTGGAAATACAAAGTCACCGTGCCGGTCAGGCCTTTGTCGAAACCACGCAGACCTTTCAACATGACAGGGTGGACCCCGTCAGGCCTGTACAACGCGATGATCTACCCGCTGGCTCCCTATCCGATCCAAGG
>CAWVZQ010000847.1:0-1623 GCA_963934405.1 uncultured Opitutales bacterium
CGGTTTCGAGCTATGGTAGGATCCTTATGGAAATGAATCGTAGAAGAATGCTTCAAGCCGTCATTCCCCGTAGCTTCGTATCCATTACTTTCGCCTTTCTTTTCCTCGGGCCCTTCCAGCTTGGAGCCGTTGAGAAGCGCCTCCCGATGAAGGGAGAAGTATTCGCGATTGAGGATCGTCCCACGTTCCTCATCCTTCCGGAAAAGCCCAAGCCGGGACCGATCCCGTGGGTTTTGTACGCTCCCACGCTGCGTGGATTGCCGGGTGGGGCGGAGAAGTGGATGTTCGAACGCTTCCTCAAGGCGGGGATCGCCATCGCCGGGGTGGACGTTGGTGAATCCTACGGCAGCCCGAAGGGTAGGGCGGTCTATTCCTCCCTGCACGAACATCTGGTGACGAAGCGGGGTCTGGCCAAGCAGGCTTGTCTGCTGGCTCGTAGCCGCGGTGGCCTTATGCTCTATTGCTGGGCCGCGGAAAACCCTGAAAAGGTGCGTTGCATCACCGGCATCTACCCGGTCTGCAACATTGTCAGTTATCCCGGTCTCAAGCGGGCCTGCGGAGCCTATGGCTTGACCAGCGTCGAGCTTGAAGCCGAACTGGCCAAGCACAACCCGATCGACAGGTTGGCAGCGCTGGCCAAGGCGAAGGTGCCCATCTTTCACATCCACGGCGACAAGGACCGAGTTGTGCCGCTGGACAAGAATTCAGCCATCATCAAGGAGCGCTACGACAAGCTGGGCGGCCCCATGACCTTGGAAGTCGTCCCGGGTCAGGGTCACAACATGTGGTCCGGTTGGTTCCAAAGCCAGAAATTGGTCGACTTCCTGATCTCCCACGCGACCCGCTAATTGTATCGCTGAAGTGGCCAAAAGTATAACAGTTGGTCATTCCCGATGAAGGTCCATGAAAGCTTTCCTTCCGGAGTTGTCCTGACATGAAGTCCATGATTAGTCTTGTATGTATAAAAAAGGTTCTCTTGCTCATTGGTTTGGTGGCTTTGCTGGCAGGGTGTGGAAATGACAATTCCATTACGGTCAAGAAGGATGTGAACGAACTCAAGGACGCGGAGATCATCGCCTTTCCCGGAGCCGAGGGCGCAGGCAAGTTTACCAAAGGGGGCCGGGGCGGAGACGTCTATCACGTGACCACTCTCCAAGACTCGGGCCCAGGATCATTCAGGGAAGGCATCGAATCGATCGAAGGACCGCGCACCATCGTATTTGATCTCAGCGGCACGATCCGGCTGAAAAAGGATATCAAGATCAAGGACGTGTCTTACCTGACCATTGCCGGGCAGACCTCCCCGGGTAAAGGGATAACCTTTGCGGACCGAAACCTGAAGATTGAAAACTGCAGTCACCTCATCGCTCGGTATTTTCGCATCCGCCTCGGTGATGAAAACAAGCCCGATGGAACCGCTCCTGACTGCATCACGGTCAACTACAGCAACCACGTGATACTCGATCACCTGTCCTTGAGCTGGGGCATTGACGGAAACGGCGATTTTCGGGGACTCAAGCATTCGACTCTCCAATGGCTAATCTTCAGCGAAGCCCTTCACGACAGTCTCCATGAAAAAGGTTCGCATGCGATGTGCACTTCCTTTCGGGAGAGCGAAGGGTT
>CAWVZQ010000848.1:0-1622 GCA_963934405.1 uncultured Opitutales bacterium
GAAATTTTGCAGAAGCCCTTGAGGAAGAAAACGAGCATCGCCTCGTCTTCGTCGGCACGGTTGTTGAACGCCCCGTAGGCTTCAGTCATCTTCGCTTGCGCCCGTGCGTACTTTCCTTCCTCAAGGAGGGTGTTCGCCTCGGCGGCCATCTTCTCGATTTCCTCGTCGGAAAACTTTTCGGCAACTATACCCGCCTTGGTTGGCTCACCAACCCGTTTGCTCTCCTTGGATTCGTTCCCCTTGCGGTCGGAGTGCTCATGCTCGTCCCCACACCCCCCCAGCAGCAGGGCGACGCCAAGGGCAACAAGCAACTTTTCCATTCGTGTGATGCTATGTTCATCTCTCCATCGGTCAAGCTCAGGGGGACTAGGCACCTCATTTTTCGTAGGAAGGGTACTCGTCGGCATCACGGTTTTACCTCACGAGAGATTTCCAGTTTGCCTGCGAGTGGTCTGTAGCAACAGAATGAATACATGAAAAAAATCATATTCCCATTGTTGACCTCTGCGGTCTTGTTCCTGTTTCAGTTTAGCCTAGCTGCAGACGAGCCAAGGCTGGAAAACAGCAAGGTGCGCTTCCAGTTGGATGTGATGCAGGGCAAGATCGCCCCAAAGCTAGGTTTAGAGGGCTGGATCAATTCAAAGCCCCTTTCCTTGAAAGACCTCAAGGGCAAGATCGTCGTTTTGGATTTTTGGGCGACTTGGTGCGGGCCTTGCATAGCCGCCATACCGCACACCAACGAGATGATGAAAAAGTATGCAGACAAGGGTGTTGTCTTCATCGGGGTGTGCGCCAAAAGCGGTTCCGAGAAAATGGCTGCTACGGTCAAGGAGCACGGCATCAAGTATCCCGTGGCCGTTGACGCCGGCGCCAACGCCGCCTATCGCGCCAATAGTTTTCCCGATTATTACCTAATCGACCGATCCGGAGTGCTGCGATGGGCGGACATCGCCAACGCAGACGTGGAAAAGGCCATTGGAATACTGCTCAAGGAAAAGAAAAAGAAGAAACAATGAATGCCTAGAGAGTAGATCTCTCTACCCGTATTTCACTTAAATTGTCTCCGGAGCTACTCGAGCAAGATGAAGCCCACCGCTATCATGGCGAAGGCGATGAGGGGCGGAATTGCGTTGACGACGACTAGGATGCCGCAGGGCAATTTTTTCTCGCCTTTCAGGAAGAAACCGGCGAAGGCTGCCAAGGCTCCCAAGGCATTTGCGTACATGCCGATGCGGATGGAGTAGGGAACCACCATGACGTACTTGTCCGCAAGTTCCGTGTCACCGAACACGAACAAAAAGGATACGATTGCTATCCCGTAGGCGCCGAAAGAAAGCAAGAGTAGAGAACCGGACGCAAGAGTTACCCGAAGTTCTTGCAGCTTTGGGAAATTGCCCATGGCATCGACATTTGTATACGCTTCCCGGACCTATCAACCATATTGTTCGGAAATTGCCTGAGCGCCAATTAGCCGAGAGCCTTGAGGGCGGTTTGGTTTTCTCTGAGCTTGGCTTGACTTTCAGCGAGTTGACGTCGGGCTCCCTCGATTACTTCGGGGGGAGCCTTAGCGGTGAAGCTTTCGTTGCTTAGGCGTGCCTCGGTGGAGGCGACGACTTTGCAGA
>CAWVZQ010000849.1:0-1621 GCA_963934405.1 uncultured Opitutales bacterium
TCCCGGACTGCATGACTTGTATCAGGGGGGCGACCAATTCCTCGGCCAAAACGTTATGGTCTTCCTCGTAATAGGTCATGAATAAAAAAAGTAGTGCATTGATTGTCAGGGCAGAAGCAAATCGGCTTCGACCTCCCCCTCCTTTTCCGAATCTTTTCTTAGGAAATCGAACGGGCTCTCGGCTTCCACGATTTTCGGATCGGTTCTGAAAAAATCCTCCAGGGTTTCAATTCCTTCGTCATCCGTCCAAGGAACGTAGCTTCCATTCTGATTTCCCTCCGGGCGCGATTCTTTCCTCAACACATCTCCGTCGGGACGCCACAATACAAACGAGGCCCACCGGTTGTCCCTGTAGATTGCATCGCATTTCTTAAGCCCGCTCCGATACCAGGTCGTGAACGGCCCGTTCAATCGGTCGTTCTCGTAGGTCTGTTCCCACTTCACCCGGCCGTTCGCATACCATCTCGTCAGCTTGCCTTCCGTCAATCCGTTCCGGCGGACGCCTTGCAGTTTCTTTTTTCCGTTCTCGTACCACCAAGTGTAAGTTCCGTTGAGTTCGCCGTCCCGCCAGAAGTCTTCCCATTTCTTTAGACCGTTCGAGTACAGTTCGAAGGACGGACCGTCGAATTTGCCTTGTTCGAATCGAGTAAGCATTCCCGCGGACCCGTTTTCGAGGACGGTTTTTCGCCAACCCGAAAAAGGCGTTTCCCGATTGGGGAAGCAGGCTACGTCATGACCGTCCACGTCTTTCCAAAGAAGCGATTTGCGATGCACCGCCTTAGCCGCGATCGCCTCGATTACGCAAGGGTCAGGATAAGCACCGTGGGTGGAGAAATCTTCTCCGCCCCACCCTGCCGACGGAAGTAAAACGAACAACGAAATCGCAAATGCAGTAGAATTGAACTTCATGTATTTCCCCTCGAATTTGAAAGTTTCCGTAGCTGCGTCATTGCTTCGATTCTTGTTTGGGCTTCACCGCTTTCGAGACGAGTTTGCCTCCTTGGAGAACCACCACCTTTTCGTCATATTCGAAAAAATTGAACAACGGAAGATCGCTTTCGTACGGCTTGAAAGAGACGACTTCGGCCATTTGCTCGTCCGCGTGAACGATCACCTTGGACACGGTCAGGGAATCCGAGTGCGAATAACCGATCGGACAATCGACCTTGAGCTTGCCGTCGAAGTAGACCCGAACGGAGCAAGACGGCACGGCTCCCCCGGAACCGCCACCCCTCGGCGGAAGGATCGACAACACCGTCCTGATCTCATGACCGTCCATTTTCTCGACTCGAGTGATTTCGCGCAATGGCTTGTAAAAGTCGTAAGTAAGGTATCTGCCCGCTTTCTCGTGCTCCTTCGCCTTCTTCTTGAATCCGTCCACGGCGCGACGGCCGCGAAGGACTTCGTCGGTCACCACGATGCGGGAGAATTCGGGTTCGGCCCGATACCACAGGAAATGGGTGTAGTAGTCCGCTTCGGAGGAAGCACAAAAGGCGGAGAACAGGATGAGCAGGCAGGTGATTTTCATAGGCGTGGAGGTCGATGATTCATAGTCGGATCTACAGGCGTTCGGGCGGGGTTCGCTTGACGAATCCTCCGTGCCACTGAACGTCCGGAAAAC
>CAWVZQ010000850.1:0-1617 GCA_963934405.1 uncultured Opitutales bacterium
TTGGCTCAGCGCAAGGAGGAATGAACTGCCGGAACCCTGCGGACCAATGGAACTCTGCGAGGTGTACGAACTCGAACTACGTAAGGTACGCCCCTTACCGGTCTGGATCTGTGCACGCGCTTGGGGCGTTTAACGCTGGGAGCCGGGGGGGCAAGGGAAGCGCGCGGGGCGAAAGCTGCTTTCGGAGCTAGTTTTACCTTTGGAGCAAGCGGTGCTTTACGAATGGTAAATGTGCTTGAGACCCGTGGAGCTGAAGGAGCGCGAGGCGCTTTGGGAGCAGGGCGAAAGGCAAAGACTTGGAAAAGCGGAAGGAAAAGACAAAGGAGAAAAAGCAATCGTCTCGGGGATGCGCTTTCAAGTTTCATGCTCTTCAAGTGGAATTCAACGTCCGTTTAGTCCAATCACGCCTTTAAGGTAGTCGGAAGGCTGGTATTCTGCAAGCACGACTTGAGATTCGCCGTTACGGTACATGCGGACCTCGGGAATATTGATTTCAGGCGTCTTTGGCGGAGCATAGAGAATATCGTCGTGAGATGCGTTTTTTCGAGAGGCAAATAGATCGGGCGTGAGGTTGCCACCGAGATGATCGCTCCTGCCCGTTGCGACATGGCAGGTACCGAGAATTTTCTCGTCCTGAATATCGCGTCCCGAAAAGGGGAGAACCTGGGTACCGAAACCGAGTTCACCTAGAATACCCGTGGCAGGATCCTCTTTGAGCTGATTGTTGCGAGCGGCTACGAGTTCGGGATCGCCCCTCAGCAATTCGGCCTCGTAAATGGCCCCGTCCCTCACCTGCATGCGGGCGAGGGTACCATCGGGAAAACGAAATGGGAAAGCACCGTTAGACCCGGTTGGAACGAAATAGACTTCGCCCGCGGGAAGGTTGGCAACGTCGGGCTTGCCGCGTGGACATAGGCCATGACTTTTCTGGGCCTCCTGTCCGCCACACTCGATACGTAGGGTAGTGCTCTCTCCCAATGCCTCGAAATCGAGTTCAAAGGCATCTGCCGAAGTAAGCGCTGAACGAAAAAGTTCGGCTTGGACACTGACCTCCCGATAATCGACGGAAAGACCGGACTCCAAGATGATTGGGTTCACTCCGTGCAAGGTGGCTCCGCGAAAACCGTACTTCTTGGCCATGGCCGTAAGGGGTGCAGTGAGGGAATAATCCGTAATCGCTAAAATGAGATCGTAGTGTGGATAAACGTCTCGCTCCAAACTAAGGTCAGCCCCGCTGGCATCGCTAACCTCATCATCAGGATCCAAGTTGCTGCCACCCGTGGTCTTGAATGCAAAAAAGTCATTTTGACGATACTTCAATTCGGCCAATAACTCGCCGGTGAAACCTTTGTGAAAAGTTTCGTAGGCGTATTTCTGGACGGCAAAACCATCATCGTCCAAAAAAGCAAGACCATGCATCAAGGAGAGGTCCGGAAGATCAATCAATATGCAGAGCCGATCGCCCTCCCCTTCTCCATGCCCAAAACAAGTGGACATCAGGCGTGAAAGAGAAAACGGCGGGAAGCTCAGTGAAGAATTATCCATAATTTAAAAGTAAGTTAGGTATAACCTTGGACAAAAAAAATTCAAACCCACAAATGCTTGATGGAGAAAACA
>CAWVZQ010000851.1:0-1615 GCA_963934405.1 uncultured Opitutales bacterium
AAAACCTTTCCCTCCTGCTCTTCCTCTTCCTGCTCCCTTGGTCTTTGTTCGCCGCCCCCATACCCTATGCCGGCAAGGTGGCCATCAACGGGGTCAACTTTCAAGGCGACGCTCAGTTCACCTTCGCCCTGCGGGATGCCAATGGCACTGTCCATTGGAGAAACGGCGCCGACGCCAATTCCAGCGTCGTGTTGAACGTCGATAGGGGCCTTTATATTTGCCTGTTAGGTGGGAGCTCTATGAACGATTTCCCTCCGAACTTGTTCCTAGAAAATTCCCGACTTTTTCTTGTAGTTCACTTCTACCGGGTCGATACCCAAGAGTGGTTGCATATGCAGCCCGACCAGCGCATCACCTCCGCCCCCCACGCCCTCGCCGCCGAGGTGGCGAATCTGGCGAACCTCGCCAAGGCCGTCCTGCCCGGAGCCATCACCAAAAGCATGCTCGCCGCAGACGTCCTTGCCGATCTCAACGCCACCGTCGTCGTTAGCGAACAAAACAACACCGGCCAGATCGTTAACATCACCCGTGACATGCTCCCGTGGGATGTTCTTCAGGATCTCAACGGCACCATATCCCGTTCGCGTTTGTCCGTGGACGTTCTGGACGATCTCAACCAATCGATAAAGGTCATCACGCGAGACATGCTCCCTTGGGACGTCCTACAGGATCTCAACGGCACCATTTCCCGTTCACGCTTGTCCGTGGACGTACTGGACGATCTCAACCAATCGATAAAGGTCATCACCCGTGACATGCTCCCGTGGGATGTTCTTCAGGATCTCAACGGCACCATATCCCGTTCGCGTTTGTCCGTGGACGTTCTGGCCGATCTCAACCAGTCGATAAAGGTCATCACGCGCGACATGCTCCCTTGGGACGTTCTTCAGGATCTCAATCGCACCGTCACCAAGTCCATGTTGGGGCAGGATGTTCTGGCGGACCTCAACCGCACAGTGGGGAAGACCGAGCTAGACGACCTAATCCTTATGTACCTGAGGCCCGAGATTACTGCTCAACCGCAATCGCAAACTGCGTATACGGACAGCAACGTCACCTTCGGCGTGTCGGCAGAAGGGAAATATCTAAGCTACCAATGGCAGAAGAACGGATTCGACCTCGCTGGGGAGACAAGCCCCACCCTCGTCGTCACGGAAGCCCATGCAAGCCTTCACGACGGGAATTACTCGGTGGTGGTGAGCAACGACTTCGGGTCGGTCGCCAGCCAGTCGACAAGTCTGCAGGTGGAGGCCGTCCCCCATACCGTCCAAGCGGCGTCCAACTTGCAAATGATCTGGGTGGAGCCGGGCGCCTTCACGATGGGCAGCCCGACCACGGAAGCGGGACGGGGAGCATCCAAGGAGCAAGAACACAACGTGACTCTCACCAAGGGCTTCTACTTGGGCAAGTACGAGGTGACGCAGGCCCAGTACGAGGCGGTGATGACGGGGAATACGAACAGCTTGAGCGCCACGCCGAGTCAATGGTCGAACAATCCGAACCGTCCGGTGGAAAAGGTTTCCTGGGACGATATCCAAATTTTCCTCACCCGCCTGAACGCGGCCGAGCAGGCGGCGGGTAGAGTGCCCGCAGGTTGGAGTTACGTTCTACCGAC
>CAWVZQ010000852.1:0-1615 GCA_963934405.1 uncultured Opitutales bacterium
GGCATTGCTGGCGGTAGCGGTAATGTTTGTGGAGCCACCCTGAACGGGTACGCCGCTAATCTCACCTGTGGCTACGTTGAGGCTGAGACCCGCAGGTAAACCGACTGCGGCAAACTGGCTTGCACTTGGGAAGGTTTGGAGGAAGTGGGAAACTGTGCGGTTGGCGTCGTTGGCAAACCCTCGAATAACTTGGTTGGGAATCAGGATTGGCGGTCCCTGCACGTCTGCAATGGCCACGAAGTTGGCTCCGGGAATTTGGCTCAGGTAGGATGCCTTGATGGAGGCTCCGGATTCCTCTTCGAGGGAGATTCTTACTTCATCGAGCCAGCCATCCCAATAACTTCCACCTGTTCGAGCGGATCCAAGACGGAAATTTTCTACGGGACCGCCATAGGGACGAGTTCTTGCAAAGCCCGACATCCATTCTTCGCCGTTCTTGTAAATGTACATGGATCCGCTGTCGCGATTCTTTTGAAAGGCCCAGTGCACCCACTTGCCTCTGTACTCGACGTCGTCTTTTTCGATGCGGTCTACCCCGCCTACGCCGGCATCCCAGTAGATGCGACCGTTGCCCCATGGGTGGTGTATGTTAAGATGCCTGCCAAGGTCTGAACCCGATTCCAATACGGATGTATTTTTGGGTAAGCTTGGTCCGCCATAACTCCAAAAGGAAATGGTGAGTTCCTTGGAGTCGCCGGGAGGGTGAGACTCGAGGGGAAGATTTACGTAATCGTTGGTTCCATCGAAGGAGAGCGCTTTTCCGATGACGCCCGGAACGCGAGGTTCGGCGGCAAAGTTGGTCGCCGTGCCGTGAAGACTACCTCTCGATTCGCGAATGACAGTTGGGTCGTCGCCATCCATGTGCCACACTGCATGGTAAGTGTCCCACAGGGAACCATCTTTGCAATATGCGGGTTGCGTAACGGCGTTGGCGTTACCCCAAATTGCCGTGACGTTGGTTGAATTCGCTTCGAGTTCAGGTATGCGTACCCAGAATCCGGAGGTGCCGGCAGGATCCCACTTTACTGTTTCGTATTTCAATTCCTCGGCTCCATCGTGGCCGACAAAGCGAAGGTCGTAACCGGCGTCCGAGGCGAATTGCTCATAGGAAAAGCCCGGAATACTTGGGCTTATCTCGAGGTAAACCAGGAAGTCGGACAGCGTTCGGTTCTCATCGTAACCGGGGAAGCTGACTACGGAGGAGTATTCCCAGCGGGTATAATCTTTTACATGGATCGCAAGAACGCTTGGTCGACTTCCCGCAGAATTGCTTGCTTGAATAGTTATGCCATAGGTTCCCTCAGCCGTAGGGGTTCCCGAAAGAATCCCGGTGACGGAATCTAGCGACAGACCGAGAGGCAATCCTGTGGCAGTGAAGGAATCCGCCGGCCTATCGGTAGTTATCGGAAGGGTGAGGGGTTGGTCTTTTAAGATGGAAAACTCCGTTTTACCCAAGATGCCCGGGCGATTTTCGAAAGTGGGAGGTTCGAGCTTGTGGGCATGAGAACCCGCCAGTTGGTCGGCAAGCCCCCACTTGTGGGCTAGATATCCTTCCACCATGGCGACCTCTGGGTCACTCAAGGCGGTTCGGAACACAAGGATTTCGCCAATTTCC
>CAWVZQ010000853.1:0-1614 GCA_963934405.1 uncultured Opitutales bacterium
GCTGGTGCCCGTCAACGTGCCTTACGTAGCCATAGAAATAATCAAACCCCCGTTTCGTCGGATAGCCGGCCCATTTTTCGGGGGAATTTCCCCAGCCCTGCAACCCGTATTTGCCCAGATGGATGGTGTGATAACCCGCTTTCTGCAAGGTGTTGGCAAAATTCCAATTATCCTCGATGGCCTTGTCGAATTGCATATTGCGAACGTTCGAGTGGCCTTGGTGCATCCCCGTTATGAGGGAGGCCCGGGAAGGAGCGCAAATGGGTGCGGGACAGTAATGCCGATTCATGATTGTTCCGGCCTTGGCCATTTGATCCAATTCCGGAGTTTTGAGCTGAACCCCTTCGCGCTGCTTTTGAAACAGAACGCCGACGTCGCCGTAGCCCAAATCGTCAGTTAATATGAATATAATGTTAGGCTTGTCTGCCTGAGCGCTGAGGGAAGCTGCCCCCAGAATGAAAAGAAGGCCTGAAATAAATTTGTTCTTCATGTGGTGAGAATTTTTCCTTTTATCGATCTGTTTGGCAACACGGTTTCGGTCTCGTTCGTAATTTGCTTTTCTTGACTCCAAACTGGAATCACTTTCCCATGGCTACATTGCAATTGCCATTGAATCATTCCCTTTTCATTACACTTTGCATGAAGAAGACCCTGACCTCGATTTTGTTTATTCTTTCATCTCTCGCCTCCTCTGCCGAAAAGCAACCAGGCTTCGCCAGCCTGTTTAACGGTAAGGATCTATCGGGATGGCAAGGCATGGGTGGTCCCACCTCCAATTGGGCAGCCAAAGAAGGAATTCTTTCCTGTACCGGGAAATCCGGTTCCCAGTGGATTGCAACGAAGGAGGAATTCTCCGACTTCGACTTGCGGTTGGAATTCAAGATTCCCGTGAACGGTAATAGCGGGGTCTTCATACGAGCTCCTCAGAAGGGCGCCCCTTGGGTGGCCGGTATGGAAATCCAAGTGCTGGACGATTACGGGCCAAAATGGCAAAACCTCAAGCCGGCCCAGTTCACCGGAGCCATCTACGCGGTTTGCGCTCCGAGCGTTCGGGCCAGCAAAAAAGCCGGCGAGTGGCAAAGCATGAGAATTCGTTGCCAAGGTTCCACTTGCGAAGTCTGGCTCAACGACAAGCCCATCGTGAAGGCCGACCTTGGAAAACTTGCCGAGAAGAACTCCAGAGTCGGCGGGCTGAAGCGGGCCACTGGTTTCATTGGACTGCAGAACCATTCCTCCCCTGTGCATTACCGTAACCTGATGATCAAGCGGTTGAAGTGAGCTCCCTTCCTTGTTCGCTTTAGATTAAGGGAAAGAGCACGGAGTGGAGGTGCCAAAGGATACAAAAGCACTCGCACGGGAATGGCGGCATAGGATATGTCGGGACATTCCTTAGTCCGCTGAATTTCAAAGTTTCTTTACGTAGACCCAGAGAGCGCCAAAGCGTTTCTTGCCGTTGGCAAACGAGGCCTCGAGATCATAGTCGCCGGCTTCCAAGGTGAGCTCGAAGGTTGTCTTCTTAGCTTCTTCGGAAAGATCGATTTTGGCGGTATGCTCGCCGATTTGAATCTCGGCCTTCGATGCGCCAACCGGTTTGTCGGCGGCTCTCGGAAAGCG
>CAWVZQ010000854.1:0-1614 GCA_963934405.1 uncultured Opitutales bacterium
CGAACTCCATCTCAGCCTCGCCCCCTCAGCGTCCGTGGAAGAGCAGTTGCTCTCTTTGCTACGCTCATTGGCTAAGGATTGGTTGCCACCTCGAGTACATGATCTTGCCGAATACGCCGGAGAGGAAGTCGGAAAAATTCGAGTGGGCGACCAAAAGAGCCGCTGGGGCTCTTGCTCCACTAAGGGCACGATATCGTTGAATTGGAGGTTACTCCTCTTGCGGAGCGATTTGCAGGACTACGTTGTCTTTCACGAACTCGCGCACCTTCGCCACATGAATCATTCACCTGCCTTCTGGACTCATTTGGAAACTCTTCAGCCCAACGCCCGAATGCGCGATCGAGAGATCAATAAGGCAGGAAAAGCCCTAATGACCTTGGGTAGAAAAGTAAGCTAGGCGTCTTCACAAACGTAGTGACAACTACCTTATCTCGCGCCTTACTTTTAGCATGAAAGTTTCAAAACTCTTTTCTTTCCTGACTATCCTTTTCCTCCTCGGAGGGTCAGCCGTAGGAAAACAGAAGAACGTCGTCCTGATCCTCAGCGACGATCATCGCTACGATTTCTTGGGCTTCATGGAGAAAGCTCCGGAGTTCCTCGAGACCCCAAGTTTCGATCGCCTCGCTCGCGAGGGCGCTCACCTAGCCAACGCTTTCGTCACCACCTCCCTTTGCTCGCCCAGTCGCGCTTCCATCCTCACGGGGCAATACATGCGCAACCACCACGTCGTGGACAACCAGCGCCCCGTGCCACCATCCACTAGGTTCTTTCCCGAATATCTGCAGAAAGCCGGATATCGCACCGGATACGTCGGCAAGTGGCACATGGGGCACGAGAACGACGAGCCTCGAAAAGGATTTGACCACTGGGTCAGTTTCCCCGGCCAAGGCGAGTACATGAACCCCACCTTCAACGTGAACGGAAAGCGAAAGGCGTTTGAGGGGTACATCACCGATCTCCTCACCGACCAAGCCATGTCGTGGCTCGATCAAGTCGCCAAAGAGGCAAAAAAAGGAAACCCTTTCTTCCTCCAGATTGGTTACAAGGCGGTACACTATCCGTTCCAACCCGCCCCGCGTCACGCAAAACGCTATGCGGGCAAGCCTATCGACTATCCCGAAACCATGGCCAATACCGAGGAGAATTACCGCTCACAGTCACGTTGGATCAAGGAACGAAGGTACGGCATCCACGGCATCGATCACATGGAGACGGGGGCTCTCGACAAGGATCCAGTCCCTTCCTTCGACGAGCTTTACTACGACTTTTGCGAAACCGTTCACGGGCTCGACGAGAACGTTGGGCGAGTCCTCGATCAACTGGACAAGCTGAAACTGACCGACGAGACCCTCGTCATCTACCTTGGCGACAATGGCTTCGCCCTGGGCGAGCACGGATTCTATGACAAGCGCGACGCCTTCGAGCAATCCATTCGAATTCCCATGCTCGTTCGCGCTCCCGGCATTACGCGACCGGGTTCAAGAGTCGAAAACATGGTGCTCAATGTCGATCTAGCCCCCACCATTCTCGATCTCGCCGGCGTACCGCTTCCAAAAAAACCGAAAATGGACGGAAGTTCCTTTCTCCCACTCCTAAGAGGCGAAAAACCGAAAA
>CAWVZQ010000855.1:0-1613 GCA_963934405.1 uncultured Opitutales bacterium
AGGTGAAGGTTGTAAACAGGGTCGGTTATTTCTCCATCGCGAACCAAAACCATCTCGAACGCAAGAAGAAGGTTGTAAGTCATAGTAAATTGGCAATCGAGCTTTGGGGCAGAGATTGAGGCAATCGATTTGGCTGAATTTCTTACAAAACGATTATGGAATGCTTACCTTGTATGACCAGCGAGTTCCCCATTTGTGAGTTTTCCAATTGTCCTTGGAGGCATAGGACCGCACCACGAATTCATCGGCATCATCGCCCGCGCGATCAACCAATTCCACATACAGAAATCCGTGATATAAACCCACTCCCTTGGAGGGATCTCTCGGATCCGTTTTCGCAGCTCCGGCGTCATCGGGATTAAAGACCCAAACTCCTTTCTCTAGGTCACGGCTAAAACTTTTACCATCCCATCGGGTTCGACTGGGTGGTGAACCGTGGGTGTGACCGTGAAAAAGGGCGATGACGTTGTAGCGTTCGATCAGCTTCCAGAAGGACCTCAGGTCCTCTTCCGGCCAGTCGTAATGAGGGCCGAAGGGGTGCAGGTGAAAGGAAAGGATGACAGGTCTTTCCGATGAACCCACTCTGGCCGTTAAGTCTTTTTTGAGAAACTCGAGGCTGGATCTCGGAGCGTAATGATGACCTTCGCGTCGTTTGTCCCCCGATCCCGCGAACATGCCCAGATTTACAAGATGCATTGGACCCCAATCCCAAGAGTAATGTAGCCCGTTTGCCGATACCATTCCTACATTAGGGCGGTTCTTGTTGCGTGCAATAATGTCTTCGATGATGAAGGTGTCGCCTTGAGGGCCGTCGTGGTTGCCGTGTAGTTCGTATACGGGGTAGGGGAGTCTCCCCTCTTTGCCCGTCAGTCCAAAGTCCATTTTGAATCGTCTCCACTCGAACTTTTGCATGGCAGGATAGTTACCACCATTTTTATCGGCACTGTCGATCAAGTCACCCGTTACGATCATACCGAGAAACTCGTTGAGCACTTTTCCGCCGCCTAAGGATTTAGGAATCTCTCCACCCCCGAAGGTTCCTCCCAAACGAATGAAACGGTCCATCCCTTGCTCTGAATATGGATCGAGAGCCTTCGGATTCGCAGTTTTTTCGGCATGGTATTGCGGGTCACCGCACACAAGAAAAGCGTAACGCTTTTCAATGGCGGAAACAATGCTTACAGCAAAACCCAAAAAGATGGCGCTCGCCTTACATGCATTTTTCAAAAGTCGCTTGTTCTTAAGGTATTCGTGGGTTTTTTTCATTACTATACACCAAGGTGGCACTAAAGTAACGAGTCAAGCCTTCGGATTGAAATCGTATCCATTAAATAAGGAACGAAGATCTATTCCTCTTGCGGTTCACGAAGTTTAGCATTCCATCTAGGAATGAATTTACCAAAGTCACTCTATTCGTTGATCCTGTTCGCTTGTCTTGCCGGGTCTACGGTTGCCCAGCAGTCGAAGACCGGGGTCATTGACGACTTGGCTCTCAAGTTGCGTTTCCAAAAAGGGCTGGAGGGGCTGCACAAGGCCGAAAAAGGGACTTCCCTAAATGCCTTAAGTGGACAACTGAATAGGCGGACAACTACCGTTAAGCTTCCTGAAACCAA
>CAWVZQ010000856.1:0-1613 GCA_963934405.1 uncultured Opitutales bacterium
CAAAGGCATTCGCGAAAGGAAAAGGTCCTTATTCACGGTGCCGAGAGCTTGACCATGACGGTGACGGGCTTAGGCTCGGCAGAATGAAAAAGTTTCTGGTCCTTCTGAGTATGGCCCTGCTGATAACGGGGTGTGGAGGTTCGGACAGTCCCCGAAGCGTGTCCGAGGAAGCCTCTTTCAACGCATCTCTCATGGCAAAGTGCGAGGCCTGTGGAAACGGTCTCTCCAAGCAAGCCAAAGACTGCCCTGGATGCCGGCATCCAAACCCTATTCCGATTGCAGTGTTGAAGGAAAAGGCAGATGAGAAGAAGCGACTTGCCCAATTGGAAATAAAGAGACTGGAGGGAGAGCACGGAAAAAGGCTCGCCGAAATGGAGGAGAAGGCGCTCGCCGAGATGAAGGCTCAAGCACTTGCCGAAATGGAAGCGAACAGGCGAAAAAAGGCAGCCGATGATGCGAGTAAGCAAAAACGCAAACCTGCCACAACCCTACTTGATCTTGAAGTCATCGGCGGAGAGAAACCCACGAAAGTGATTATCGCTCGTCACCCCAATGCAAGTTTCAACGGGACCTACCAGGCCCAAGAAAAACTTGTTAATGGATACGTGTACTACAAAAATGAAAACGATAGGCACCTGTACTTCTATGACCAAGCAGAGGGTGGCCAGAAAGGCTGGAGTTTGGACCATAGAGAACCCGACGGCATAAAAGATCACTACAACGGAGGTTGGTATTATTGCAAAAGCTTCTCACACTTAAATTCAAACTGCGATGAATGGCGAGGCGTTGATTAAGACCTTAAAGGGTCCCCGCTTGTTCATTAGCTTGTACAGTCCGCATACCTTCGATCGATTACAAAATTGGAGGAAATTTATACTAGGCGAATATACCCTTAGAGGTTATCCTGCTTACGATGAAGGTTTACCTTTCCAAGAACGAGAAAGTGTTTGGCCCCTACTCTATCGCTCAGATTCGCCAATATATTGAGGCGGGCAACTTTGCCCTAACGGATAAAGCCTGCCAAGACGGCTTGAACTGGTTCACCCTAGCCGACGCGCCGTGGATAGCACAGGAGGATTTCCAACCACGACCGAGCACTCCGAAGTCACCCTCAAGGATGGGAGAAAAACCCATCCTGCAAACCGTTTTATACTATTGCCCATTCTTCTTGTGGACTGCCGCCTTACTCGATCGAGAGCTGGTTATGCTACTTATGCTCGATACGTATCTTCTTAGCCTATTCCCGCCACTTGCAGTCCTGGTGCTTTTCGTCGTATGGTGTCAATGTGGGTTCATTTTGGGCACTACTCTCGGCTGGGCTATTTTTCGCCTTTTAGGTTTCAGCACTCGTCGACAGAGTATCGCTAACTGGATTTTACTAGCAGTGTTCTCGTCTCTATTGATTCGTGCTTGCCTGAAAGTCTTTTAGTCTCCTAGCGACAGCTACTGAATTAGGATGTTTCAATAAAACACTAATACTTCTCGTACTTTCCTTTGCTCGCTAAGCTTGACCTGACGGTCGAGGAGTGTTGGAGGGAGGGGTGAAAGATTTCCTTTTTCCGACATTGGCCACTCTGTGGAGGATGAGCTCGGCAGGTTTCCGGGCCAACCTA
>CAWVZQ010000857.1:0-1612 GCA_963934405.1 uncultured Opitutales bacterium
CGCACCTGTCGTTTCATTTTGCCGACCTCGCGAGCACCGGCATCTTCGATCGCTTTTTCGATGACTTCATCCCCTTTTCCAATTTTAGGAATGCCGGCCTTGAATATTCGAGAAACGGGACCTCCGACTTGCTCGCAATAAGCCAAACCGCTGTCGACGTCGTCACCTTTCGCACCCAAGCTTTCTCGCAATTTGGAACGAAATCCGGATGGAAGCAATTGATCTCGGCGGAGAGCCAGAAACTGCCAGATGGCAACGTAAACGGCCACCACTGAACAAAGGCCGATAGGGATCATGAGCATACCGCCTTTTGCAATGAGATCGAGAAGTGTTTGGGATTCGGGCTGAGTTTCACCCGCGTTGGCAGCTTCGGCTGCTACGTCTCCTTGAGCGAGAAGATCGGACCCAAAAGGCATGGCGACAAACGACATGGCGCAAACGAAGAGGGAAAGAGGAAGGCGGTAATTATTCATGGTATGAGTTCTTCGGATTATTTCGAATAAAAGAGAAAATTTCATGAACCGATCTTGGCGATTAGGCTCTTAGCGGCGGAAGCAGCTGTTGTCTCGGGGTATTTCTTCACGATTTGCTCGTAATTGGCCTTGGCTTTTTGAGGTTCGCCCTTGGCTTCTAGAGCTTTCCCCATCTCAAGGAGTGCTCGGGAAGCCCATTTCGGGTAGGCGTAATTCACTTCCACCTTAACAAAGGCCTTGATGGCGTCGTCGTATGCCTTGGAAACCAATTGGCACTCGCCTATCTGGAATTGAGACCGAGCAGACGTTTCGTCTCGATCACCTGTAGCGAGTACTTCTTGGTATCGCTTAATCGCGTCGGGATAACGGTTTTGGTTTTCCAATGCCCATCCAATTCCAAAACGAGCTCTCTGAAGGAATTCACTGGTGCCGTAGGCACGTAGAAACTCTTCGTAGCATCGTTGAGAGTCCGGCCAACGATTGGTAAAGCCCTCGGTTTCACCTTGGCGAAGGAGGGCCTGCTCATGTAGCCCCTCTTCGGTCTTGCCGGCTTTGACCACTCGGAGAAAATGCTGCCTAGCAGGTTCGTAATCCTTGATACGCAAACGAGCTTCGCCTGCCTGATAGGAGGCCATGACAAGTTTCTCGGATTTTGGGTTGAGGGCGATCATATCCTCGAAGGCTTTGGCGGCGGCTTGATCTTCACCCAGGTTGAAACGATTCCAACCCACTCGATAGAGCACACGTTCCTTAAGATCGGGGCGGATCGCTTGCGGCAAAAGTTTCTGTAGACGAGCAACGGAGGCGGCATACTCCTTGGCCTCGAATTCCAGTTCTGCCAACTCGAAGGATACATCGAGAATGAGATCGCCCTGAGGAAACTCTGAGACCAGTGAATCGTAAAGTTTGCGTGCGTTTTGAGGTCTTTCAAGGCCTTTTTCACACCACGCGGACTCGTAATAAGCACGTTCGCGCAAGGGTGATGCCTTGTTGCCAGCAAGAACGGCTTGAAAACGCTTCAACGCATCAGCCCATCCTTTCTCACGAGCCAACGAGACTCCCAAGTAAAAGTGAGCCTGCCCTGCTTTGGCATGGGTCGGAAACTTCTTAAGGAATCCGTCGAGCACGGGTTTGGCCTT
>CAWVZQ010000858.1:0-1612 GCA_963934405.1 uncultured Opitutales bacterium
AAGGAACCTACAGGAGGTAATTCCTTTGCCTACCTTTGCGCCGAGTACACCTTCAAGATCGCCCAACCCTTGCGGTTGGCACTCTTTTACGATGGTGGTTATCTGAATGCGGGTGATTTTGACTTCGATCCCTCGGATTGGTATGACAACTGGGGACTTGGTGCTCGGATTATGGTTATGGGCATGCCCCTCCGTCTCGATCTCGGTTTCCCTATAACTGATCCAACCGATACAGGTGGTTCGCCTCAATTCCACTTCTCAGGTGGAACTCGTTTTTGACAATATGCCTCGCCATCCCCATTTTAAAATGATGAAAAAGTTACTTCTACAATTCTTATTCTCAGCTACCGTTATCTGTCTTGCATCTTCCATGGTTCAGGCACAGACGATCGGAGTGGTAAATGTCCAAAAAGTCTTTGACGGATACCATAAAGTTAAAGACGCTCGTGGTCGCCTCGAAAAATCCCGTAAGATTGCCAACGAAGAAATTGGAATCTTTCGAGAGGAACTTGGTTCCATTGTGAAGGAACTTAAGGAAACCGAGGAAAAACTGAAAAATCCGAACATTGATAGTTCCACTCTTAGAACCAAATATCAGGAGCAGGTAAAAAAGGCCAAAGAGAAGCAGGATGACCTTATACAATACGACAAGCGTACCAAGGCGACGATTTCACAGAGACAAAGAAACCTTCTCGTAGAACATATTGCCGATATTAGAGAAGCCGTTGACAAGGTTTCCTCCGTTAAGAAGCTCGATCTTGTGATCAATTCATCCGAAACGCAATTGGGGGTTTTTTACGTAAAGCCCACATTGGATGTGACAAGCGATGTGATCGCTGTTCTTAACGCCTCCGCCCCAAAAAAGTAAGCCCCGAGACATTCCCGGGTGTTGTCCGGCAGAATCGTATGTCGATCGAATTAACTCTCGACGAAATCCTCAAAGTCCTCCCCGAGGGCAAGTTAGAAGGTGACAAGCATGTGGGGCCCTTGAGTGGAGTTGCGGCACTGGATAAAGCGCAATCAGGGGATATCGCCTTTCTGGGCAACCCAAAATATAAAGATCAAGTTGCCTCCACTGTCGCCTCATTGGTACTCCTTCCAGGTGATTTCGTTGGGTTTCCTCGAGACGGTCAGTGTTATCTTCGAGTTGAAGAACCTTCGTACGCGCTAGGTCTCATCTGTCGCGTCATAGAGGAGCGACTTTTTCCGTCGCCGCCTTTAGGAATTCATTCTTCTTCCTGCATAGAAAACGGAGCCATAGTCGCTGACTCGGCGACAATTGGTCCTTTTTGCCATATCGAGAATGGAGCTGAAATCGGTGCGAATGTTCGTATTGCATCCCATGTTCATGTCGGTGCTTTTGCAAAGGTCGGTGCTGGCAGCAGACTTTTTAATGGCGTAAAATTGCTTAGCCGCTGTGAACTTGGCGAACGAGTTACCCTGAATGCAGGAGTTGTCGTAGGTTCTGAAGGCTACGGGTTTGATCAGGTTTCAGGTCGACACGAAAAAATACCGCATCTTGGCAAAGTCGTTATTGAGGACGATGTCGAAATCGGTGCTAATACTTGTATCGATCGTTCTCGTTTTGCCGAAACTCGTATTGGGGAGGGCA
>CAWVZQ010000859.1:0-1610 GCA_963934405.1 uncultured Opitutales bacterium
TGGGTTCCATCGACGGCGGACTGACCTATCGCCAACTCTTCGACCAGGCTGGCGAAGCCGCCGCTCGCTTTCGGGCCGACGCCGGAGACAAGGTAAACGTATTCACCAAGGCCGGCGACCTGGTTCGAACGATCTCGGGAATCCCCGGCCGTCCTTTCGGAGTCAGCATATTCGGCAATCGCATGGCGGTCGGGCAAGAGTACTCCAGTGGGGCCGGGCAGGACGTCATTCGCATCTACGACGTGAACGGTTCCCTGATCAAGGAATTCGGGGAATCGGGCTCGGGGCCCGGGCAATTCAAGGAACCTCGAAACGTGGAGCACGACTCCACGGGCAACCTCTGGGTCTCCGACTACGGGAACCACCGCGTACAGGTCTTCGACGGCAACGGCACCTACCTGCGCGAATTCGGGGAATACGCGGAATCGCCCTTCCTCTACAATCCATCCGCCTTCGCCCTCGATTCCGTCGGCAACCACTACGTCTCCGACACCGGCAGCCATCGGGTGGTCGTCCTCTCCCACTTGGGCCAATTCCTGCATACCATTGCCAAAAAAGGAACCGCCGCAGGCCAAGTGACGACTCCCCGCGGAATAGCTCTCGGCCCTGCGGAAAAGGTGTACGTCGCCGACTCGGGCAACAAGCGCGTGCAGGTCTTCGACAAGAACGGCACCTACCTGCGCTCGATCGGTGATGCCGTGATCTTCGCCTCACCGTGGGGCGTGGCGGTGGACGGGGCGGGGCAGGTGTTCGTCAGCGATTCCTCCCAGCACAGGATACACGTCTTCGACGACGCCGGAAACCTCACCAATTCATGGGGCGAATCGGGTGGCCTCGACCACCAGTTGAACCAACCCAAGGGGCTCGCCATCGGGCCGGATGGAGACGTCTACGTCGCCGATTCGTTTCATTACGCCGTGAAACGCTTCACGCCCACGGGCGTCTTGAAGCTCAAGCTTTACCTTCCCGGTCTTGGAGGCGGCGGGACAAATTCGAGTGCACATTACGGCCCCAAACCAAGGACTGTAGCGGTCAGGCAAGATGGGGTCATCCTAACGGCGTCGCCCAGCTCCCATTCATGGTCAACTGGCTACTTCTGGATGTTCACCCCATTGGGTGATCTCATTCAAAAACTTAGCTACGCAGACGGTGACGGTACATCCAACGTATCAAACCCTTCTGCTTTAGCGGTTGGGAAAAACGGATCCTTTACGGTCTACACTTCCTTCGTGACCAATAACTTCCTCAACTACCAATCCTCCTTCCGGGCGGGGCCAGTCGGCCAACCGGACGGCATCCCCTTCCCCACCGTGCTGGGCGTCGACCAGCCCTTCGGAAGCACCCACCTGAACGTCTCCTACAAGGTGACCGACGCCGACAGCGCCAAGGTCACCACCGCTCTCCTCGGCTTCCGGGGCGGCGGGAACGGCATCGGCTCCGTGATCGTGCCCAAGACCTTCGTGGGCGGGGTAGCGGGCAAGCTGGGAGAGAACGTGGACGTGAACCAGACCAAGAGCGTGACCTGGGACATCGCCAACGACTGGAACGGCACGGTGGGCTCCCTCGCGGTGGAGGTGCTGGCCAAGGACGACCGCGACCTGATCGACATA
>CAWVZQ010000860.1:0-1608 GCA_963934405.1 uncultured Opitutales bacterium
GCAAACCGGGCTGTCGATAAGGCGTTCACCTTCCTCCACGTCCGAGACGCGATCGTCAAGCGATTCCTTCAACCACTTGCAGAGGGACTTGGTATCCTTTTTGTTCAATCGTTTTCCCTCGGGTTCATCATCTAGCTTTTCAAGCTTCAGGTCTTCGGAATCTCCGGAAACGAGCTTTTTCCCATCGAACTCTCCCAGAGTCTGCATGACGTATTCGTCGACCGGTTCGGTGAGAATGAGGACTTCAAGATTCCTAGCAGTTAACGCTTCGAGGTAAGGACCGGCTTCGATGGCCTCACGATTGCGGCCAAAGAGGTATATGATTTCCTTTTGTTCGCCTGTCATTCGGGAAGCATACTCCTCAAGACCCGTTAATGTGCCTGAGTCGAGGCCGGATGACTCGAATCGCAAAAGCTTTGCGAGGTTTTCTTTATGCGTGAAATCGGTTGCTGCCCCTTCCTTAATGAGTATCCCGAATTCTTTCCAGAACTCTAAATAAGCCTCTGGCTCTTTCTTGGCCTGTTCGGCAAGAAAACGAAGAAAGCGTTTGGTCAGTACTTGGTTCAGCTTTCGCAAGAGTTCGCTGTCCTGCATGGTCTCCCGAGAGACATTTAGCGGCAGGTCGGTACTGTCGACCACGCCTCTGAGAAAGCGAAGCCATTCCGGAAAGAGTGCCTTGGGTTCGGGATCGATCAAAACTTTCCGACAATGAAGAGCCACCTTTACCTCGCTTCGCCACATGCCGAGCTTCTCCATATTGCGTTTAGGGACAAAAAGCAGAGCGTTTATTTCGAGGGGTGCGTCGGTGCTGAAGTGCAGACGAAGGAGAGGAGCTTCATAATCATTTGCCTGAAATTTGTAGAATTCTTCGTATTCCTCGTCCTTGATTTCGTTTTTTGAACGAAGCCATAACGCATCGACGGTGTTGACCTTGTCGCCGTTAACCGAGATTGGGAACTGCACGAAAGCCGAGTACTTTTTGATGATTTCCTTAACTCGGTCGGCTTTGGCGAAATCCTTGTGTTCGTCCTTCAGTTTTACGACGATCTTGGCCCCGCGTCGTTGGCCGTCCACGGGTTCGATGGTGTAGGATCCTGAGCCATCGCTTTCCCAATGTTGACCTTCGGCGTCGGGTTCCCATGAGCGGGAGTATACCTTTACGTTGTCGGCTACCATGAATACGCTGTAGAAACCCACGCCAAACTTCCCGATCAAAGCTTCGTTCTTTTCGCCATCGCCCTTTAGCGCATCGAGGAAATTCTTGGAACCCGAGTGAGCGATGGTTCCCAGATTTTCGGTCAACTCTTCAGCCGTCATGCCAAGGCCAAAGTCCTGAATCGTAATGATCCCTGCTTCGTCGTCTGTCGTGACGTTGATTTCCAATTCCAAATGGTCGTCGAAGATTTTCTTCTCGGTGATTTGGGTTCGACGCAGTTTCTCTAAAGCATCCGATGCGTTGGAAACTAGTTCACGAATGAAAATTTCCTTATCTTTGTAGAGAGAGTTGACTACTATGTCGAGGACCTGATTGACCTCCGCTTGGAACTGATGTGTGGCAGCTTTTTTACTCATTTTTTTATAGGGAACGTTAGGAGAGCAATGGAAAGT
>CAWVZQ010000861.1:0-1601 GCA_963934405.1 uncultured Opitutales bacterium
TAAAAGGAAACTCCTGCCTTCGTGGCAAGTCGGTAAACCCCTTCCCTCTTGCTCCTTTGCGACACCCTCTATTTAACGATGTGCATGAAAATCACAGGCATTTCCGCATATCGCGTAGAACTTCCTCTCCACGAAGGGAACTATGCATGGTCCGGCGGCAAGTCCGTTCAAGTTTTCGATAGCACCATCGTGAAAGTTGAAACGGATTCCGGTTTATTCGGCGTGGGGGAAGTGTGTCCTCTTGGCCCATTTTACCTGCCCGCCTACGCCGAGGGCGTGCGTGCGGGAATAGGAGAGCTTGGACCCCACCTTATCGGGCAAGACCCCACTAGACTTTTACCTCTAAATCGATTCATGGATGCGACGCTCAAGGGGCATCCGTACGTCAAGTCTGCCATCGATATCGCGTGCTGGGACATTCTCGGCCAAACTTCCGATCAACCGATTTGCGAACTGCTCGGTGGTCGACAAGCGGAAGACTTGATCCTATATCGAGCCATCTCCCAGCGATCGCCAGACGAAATGGCGGTAAACGTGGCGGAATATCGGGCAGAGGGCTACACCCGGTTTCAGCTTAAGGTCGGTGGCGATCCGGATCTCGACATCGAGCGAATACACGCCGTTGCCGAGCAGCAGCAAAGTGGAGAAAAGCTCATTGCCGATGCCAACACGGGATGGACGCAACACGAAGCGGCGCGAGTCGCCGAAGGAGTTAAGGATCTCGACGTATACTTGGAGCAACCTTGCCTTACCTACAAGGAATGTCTCTCCATTCGTCGACGCACCGCCCTGCCCTTCGTCATGGACGAAAACATCGACGGCTTGCCGATTTTACTCCAAGCCCACAATGACGATGCCATGGACGTGGTGAATATCAAAATTTCCAAGTTCGGAGGCTTGACCAAAGCGAAACAAGCTCGCGACCTATGCGTAGACTTGGGCATCGCCGTAACTGTTGAAGACAGTTGGGGCGGAGACCTCGTAACAGCAGCAATTGCTCATCTCGCTCAAGGCGTCCCAACCGAGTTGCTCTTCACTTCGACCGACTTCAACAGTTATGTAACGGTCAGCGCCGCCGATGGTTCCCCCCAACGTGAGCGAGGCAGGATGTCAGCCTCCGGGAAACCCGGCCTAGGGGTTACCCTTAAGGAAGACGTGATCGGCGATCCAGTTTTGGAGATTACCTAGGCTCAACAGCCTCGCCGTCAACTTTGTTGTTCTCACGAATTTCTTCCTCGAGTTCACGTATATGATTGCGAATTTCTTCGATTTCTCCCTGCTCGCCTTCTTTTTCGGCCATGGCTAATTCGAAGTGTGCTTCCATTGTTTCGCGCTGGAGGTGAAACCTGATCCGCATGGATTCTGCGGACTCCACAACTTGATCAAATCCTTCCTCGCCGACGTCAGGTGAAGAAAGAACCTTCTTCAGTCGCTCCCATTCCTTGGCGAGATGCTCGTGCTGTTTTGCCATTGAGCTTGCCAATTCGATCTTTTTTTTAGCCCGAAACATTTCGAGATTAATGCTTTCCAGTTCATCCTGAGCCTCCATTCGTCGAAATTCGAGTTCCCGCATTTCTCGGGCTATGTGAAAGTCTTTTTCG
>CAWVZQ010000862.1:0-1598 GCA_963934405.1 uncultured Opitutales bacterium
CATTCCTTTGCCCTTGAAAAACGGGGCTTATTCTGAGAAAATGTGTTTTGTATATCCCATTAACCCGTCCGACCAATGAACACACAAACCATCAAAGAAGAACAACCTCTACCCGAAGGCGAGCAAGGGCCCGCCATGAATGGGGCAGACGCCTTGGTGGCGTCCCTCGAGCGTGAGGGCGTGGAGGCCGTGTTCGCCTATCCGGGTGGCGCATCGATGGAATTGCACCAGTCGCTCACTCGTTCAAAGAGCATCCGCACCATCCTCCCTCGTCAGGAACAGGGAGGTGGTTTCATGGCCCACGGTTATGCCAGAGCCACGGGCAAGGCGGGCGTCTGCATGGCCACTTCCGGCCCCGGCGCCACAAACCTCATGACCTGTATCGCCGACGCCTACATGGACAGCATTCCACTCATTGCCATCACGGGACAGGTCTACCAGCAATTCATCGGCAAGAGCGCTTTTCAGGAAACCGACTTCTTCGGCATGACCCTCCCCGTGGTCAAGCACAGTTACCTCGTGTTCGACGCGGAAGACCTTCCACGAATCGTCAAGGAAGCTTTCTACCTTGCTGAAAGCGGTCGCCCCGGTCCCGTCGTCATCGATATCCCCAAGGACGTCCAGCAAGCCGTTATCGAACCATTCTTTCCAACAGAGGTCGGTGACATCCCGGGATACAAGTTGGATCTTCCCAAAGCCACCGACGAAGAACTCACCGAAGTTCTGCGACTCATAACCGAGGCCAAAAAGCCCGTCCTCTACACTGGCGGAGGCATCATCTCCGGAGACGCTCACGAAGAGCTGAAGGAATTCGCCGAAATCACCGGTCTTCCCGTCACGCACACCCTAATGGGTCTGGGCGTGTTCGACCCCGCCCACCCTCAGTCCCTCTACTGGTATGGCATGCACGGCACCGTGGCAGGCAACTGGGCCGTATGCGAAAGCGACCTCCTGCTCTGCGCCGGCGCTCGCTTCGACGACCGCATCACGGGCAAGGTCGACAAATATGCCCAAGAGGCCTACGTCATTCACTTCGACGTAGACAAGGCAGAGCACAACAAGAACGTCCACGCTCACTTCCCCATTCAGACCGACATCAAGTACGCCCTCAAGCGCCTCTGCGAACTGGCCAAGGAACAAGGCTTCCAAAAGCCCGACCTCACCGAATGGTTCTCCTCTCTCGACAAGTGGAAGGAAGAAAAACCCTTTCATTATACGAAAGGCGAACACGTTACGTCGCAGGAAGCCGTCGAGGCTCTTTACGAGGAATCCAAAGGCGAAGCCATCATCACCACAGGCGTGGGCCAACACCAGATGTGGGCCGCCCAGTACTACAAGTTCAAGGATCCCCGCACCTACATTTCCTCGCTTGGCTTGGGCACCATGGGCTTCGGCTATCCCGCTGCGATCGGGGTGAAAGTGGCTCGCCCCGACAAGGAAGTCATCGACATCGACGGAGACGGTTCTTTCCTCATGAACGTTCAGGAACTCGCCACCGCCAAGATCGAAAAGATCAACGCCAAGTGCCTCCTCCTCAACAACCAGCACCTCGGAATGGTCGTCCAATGGGAAGACCGCTTCTACGAAAGCGTCCGCGG
>CAWVZQ010000863.1:0-1597 GCA_963934405.1 uncultured Opitutales bacterium
TGGAATTGCCCGAGTTCTTTATGGACTGCATAGCGAGTCTCACGGGTAAATCCCCCTCGACAACGGGAGCAGGTTCGGAAGGCGCGATGACCAAGGGCCCCTTCAACGCAATCTTGCCCATCCATGACCTCAATGCCGCCCTGATTTCCTACGCCGCCACGCGGCAGGGAGCTTTCGTTACTTCCGCCGGGTGCATCGGCCCAAAATACAAAGTCAACCACGACGTAAGCCTTTTGATTCCTGAAATTTGGAGCCGTTTCCTCAAAGAAGAAAACGATCCCCGGCAAATGATGGCTCAAGGTTATCTCGAGCCTGTCCCCGACTTCACCCACAACGGAAAGACCTATCCTTCCAGCCGTCTGGGATACCGTATCACCCATCGCTTCGCCCACGCCTTCCTAGGCCGAATCTTTACCGACCCGGTATCCGTATTTCCCGATGAAATGTTGCGCCCGGAACTGCAGGATCCCGACGAATACGCCGAAAGCGTCGCAAACGTCGTGGAGGCCCAGCGCGACGTGGCCCGGCGTTATTTCGAGGATGGTTCCGTGGAGCGGGCTTGCCCTCCTTTGCGTGCGTTGTTAAACGTTATGGCTCATGGCGATTGGGAAGGGCGCGGTCTCAATGATCCTGAGTTCAGAAAGCTTTTTGATGCCGATGAAATCTTGACGTCCGAATGGTATAAAGAACGTCTGGTCGCCCGACTAGAAGTTACTAGGCAGTACTGGCAAGGGCGTCTCGACTACGTAACCGAATTTCTCAAGGACGAGACCAATCAAGAAACAGCCAAACGCCTCGGACTGGTCGAAAGCCGAGAGTTTTGCGCAGGTGCTCTCACTCGCCTCGATGACTCCGATGCTCTCGATCGTCTTTACGGTAGCCTCGGCACCGACCCCACACTCCTGCCCGAAAGAGTCGAGTGAGTCTGCCGTCTACAGATCCCGAAAACTGCAATCTATCAAGTTAGTCCGCCGATCGGGTCGGCATGGTAGACGGAGTAAGGGCGCCCCGCCAGGTCTTTCCAATGGGTTCCGCGAGGAATACCAAGGGCATCGTAAATGGTGGCGGCGAAGTTTTCGGGTTTTTGGGGATCATCCGCAGGGTAGCCCCCGATCTTGTCCGAGGACCCAACGACTGTGCCGCCTTTCACGCCCCCCCCGGCAAATAAAGCGGATTGGACGGCTCCCCAATGATCCCGTCCAGGCAGCTTTGCGCTCGGGAGCCTGAAAATTTTAGGCGTACGGCCAAATTCGCTGGCTACCACCACCATTGTTTCGTCGAGCAAACCGGAGGCGTCGAGGTCGTTCAGCAGTGCACTCAGAGAGTGGTCGAGGGGTGGCAGAAGAAAGTTCTTAAGGTTTGGGAATGCGGCTTGATGGGTATCCCAGGTCTCGTTGTTTCCGAGGTTAACCTGCACTAGGTTCACCCCGGCGGTGACGAGATTGCGGGCCATCAGCAGGGACCAACCGAAACTGTGGTCGCCATAGCGTTCGATTTGCTTGGGGTCGGCCTTCGAGAGGTCGAATGCAGAATGGACATCGCCATTGGCAAGCAAGTCGACCGCAGCCTCGCGATACCTGTCGAAGGCTTCGTCTCC
>CAWVZQ010000864.1:0-1595 GCA_963934405.1 uncultured Opitutales bacterium
TTGTGGCCCCATGGTCGTGGTCGGGATCTGGTAATAGGGTTGGCGTCGGTCGATCTTCTACTTCAAAGACTTCGACGAGTGCAACGCCGTAAGGATCGTCGCCACACTCTCGAGGTGAGGTTTTCCGTTGATGTGTACGGTAGCATTCCATTCTGTTCATGGCGAAATCGACGCCGTCTTCAACATCGGTGATCATGTTCACAATTTTCAAATTTGTTTCGCTTTTTCCCCCCCGTGTTAAGGCGTCCACAGCTGTCCCAGTTGTAGGGTGAGGGGCTAGGAAATCGCGGTCGTCGCTTTCCAGTCGCTCGAAAAGTTCTTTGAATGCTGGCACATCGTCGTAACTGTCTTTGGTGGTCCAGCTACTGTCTTGGTCGTTTTGGTGCATCCAGTTGTCCTGAAGTAATCGGCTCAAACAATCGGGGCCAGCCATTATAGCGCTGCGGCCCGGCTTGTATTGCACGGTGAACCTGTATGGTGACAGGGCAATCTGCCAATTGCTGATGCGTGTGTTGTTGATCTTGCTCTTGTCCAATGCTTGCAAAGCTTGGTGGTCGCTGTAGAGCACCACCTTGAACTCAGATCCTAGTAAGTACCACGACCAATTCTCGAGTGCTAGCTTGATGGCTAGGCACTCTCGTTCAGTCGCGGTATATCGTTGTGCTTCTTTGTTGAAAGCTTTAGAGAAGAATTCCAAAGGGACCATTTTACCCTTGTGTTCTTGGCACAAGGCTCCGGCGGCTGCATATTGGCTCGCGTCCGTAGCGATGGTAAAAGGCTTGCGTGGGTCGGGTTGGCGTCCAAGAATGTACTGGCTTAGTCGACGTTTCACTTCTTCGAAGCCTTCTTGGGTGGTCAATTCGTACGCACTTCCTTCCTTTACGCGAGGGCTTCTCTGGCCCAAAGCGTTTTCTATCTCAGTTTCGTAGTTGGGGTCAGCCTTCGGTAGTCGTCGGGTCCAAAAAGCGGATACGTTGGAATCCGGTGTAACGTCGTCTCTCACTAGCCGGTGAATTGGACGCATGAGCTTGGCATAGTCCATGACGAACATTCGATAGTACACCGTCATTCCAGCGAAACTTTTGGTTGCCGTCTTGCTCCATGGATGCTCCTTGGTGCACGGCATTATACCTTGGATTGCTTCTACCTTTCGCGGGTCCGCGAAGGTGTCGGTGTGTCCGATGATGTATCCCAGAAATCGCAACCACGTTGTCGCGAACACGGTCTTTTCGAGGCTGATGTATAACTTCTCGAGCTCCAAAATTCTCACCATGTGTTTGACTTGGCGGACTGCCTCGTCGATATCGCACGCCACCAATATGATGTCGTCGATGTACACTTGGCAATATTGTTGGGGACTCGGCTCTCCATCTGTAATGTTGAGTTCGGGTATATCCAGGACCTCGGAAGGCTCGTGGTCACCCGGCCTGTATAGCACGCCGTATCGTTTCATCTTTTTGGTAAACCATTCGACGTATTCGGCGGGTGAGGTGGCTAGACCCATAGGGGCCACGCTCCACTTGAACACTCCTAGGCCAGGTACGCAAAAAGCGGTGAGTTCTTGGGCCTCGGGCGTCACACAGACTCGGTGGAAT
>CAWVZQ010000865.1:0-1586 GCA_963934405.1 uncultured Opitutales bacterium
CGAGTTCTACAGCTCCCCCATTTGGATCGAGGGGCGCTTGTATTGCATCAGCAAGCACGGTCAGATCGTGGTCCTCGCTGCGAGCCGGAAGTTCGAAGTATTGGCCCGCATGGAACTGGATGAAAAGACATTTGCGACCCCGGCCGTCGCCAACGGCGTCATGTATCTGCGCACGCAATCGCAGTTGTACTCGCTGGGAAAAGCGCCGTAGCCGACGTATCATACCAGTTCACAACCCACCCCTACTCCTCCGGGAAGAACCCCCGCAGGCTTGACCGCTGCCGTGGAGCGGTTGCCCGCCTACTTGCCGGGCTTGACTGCCTCCCTCGTCGGAATAGGGTGAGGGGAATGAAGAAGCTGCTTACCATTGTCTTGTGTGCCGCGGTGTTGGTTGGTTGTGGGTTAGCAACGGCGTGAAGACCGAGTACCATGAAAACGGGCAGAAGAGGTACGAATTCACCCTAAGATTCGGCAAGTTGCACGGTCTGCGGACCCATTGGCGACCAGACGGGCAGAAGTGGACGGAAAAAAATTGGAAGGACGGCAAGTTGCACGGTCTGGCGACCCTTTGGTACGAGAACGGGCAGAAGCAGGCGGAACTCACCTACAAGGACGGCAAACGGATTTCCGAAAAGTTCTGGGACGAAGACGGCAACCTAACCAAGTAACCGTCTACCCCCCCACGAAATCAATGAGCCCGCCGCCATGAAGCGGTTGCCGCGCCCCCAAGGATTGACCCATGCTGACGGTTGGGTGTACCTTCACCCCTCCTCACCTCCAACAAAGGAACAAACATGACATTTGAATATCTCGCAAAGGCAGATGAAGGACTTATAGTAGTCGGCATAATCTGTGGAGTTCTCGCAATGGTTTTCAAATATATGCGAATACGTGAGAAGGGAACGGTACTCTTCCCCAAGAAATCGTCCGAAGAAAATAAAAAGAACAAATCAATCTTATGAACATTTTTCCAAAGTCCGTCAGAATTGCAGAAAGAATTGCAAAAATCAGATGACCTTCAGTTCTTGTTCTTCCACTAGATAACTACCGCTCCGCCGCCATGAAGCGGTTGCCCAACAAAACCCTCCCTTGACCTGAACTACAGCGGGTATTGGATGGAGGGATGAAGAAGTTACTTGCCGCTATGTTCGTCACCCTGCTGGTGGTTGGGTGTGGTTCACCTGATCTTGATGACCCCGTTGGCGCGAACTAACCCTGTAACAACATGGACATGTCCTCAGTTACCCGCCGTCGCTTCATCGGAACCTCCACCCTTTTCGGAGCGGCAATCGTTTCCGAACGGACGTTTGCAATTGATGGCCCCGAAGGCGAGAACGCTCATTTTCATTACCGCTTGGCCCCGGCTCATCCCTACGTTGATTCGCAGAGAGGCAACCAGGCATTCGGGTTTGGCAAAGGGCGGATTTTTCTTTCCGAGGACAACGCCAAGACTTGGCCCCACAGTACGGCCTTTCCGGATACAAACAACATTACCTTCAGCTGCATTCTGAAAAACGGAAACATCCTCTTTGCCACACTGAACAAACTTTTTCTCAGCACGGATCGGCTCAAGACCTATCGAGAAA
>CAWVZQ010000866.1:0-1586 GCA_963934405.1 uncultured Opitutales bacterium
CGTAGGAGGTAGATTCACAAAAGGGAGGATCGTCCAAAGTCAGAGAACCGTAAACTTCATCCGTCGACACATGCAGGAATCGAAAAGAGGAACGCTCGGATTCAGGCAAGCTCGACCAATGCCCTCTCGCCGAATCCAGCAGAGACAAGGTTCCCATGACGTTGGTCTGAAAAAATGGCTCGGGGGAGTCAATCGAACGGTCAACGTGACTTTCGGCTGCGAAGTTCACGACAGCGTCAAGCTGATGTTCTGCCATTAAGCAGCTCGTCAATTCACCATCTCCAATATCCCCGCGAACGAAAAGATAGCGAGAATCGTCCTCGAAATCCGCCAAGTTCTCGGGGTTCCCCGCGTAGGTCATCAAGTCTAAGTTGACGATACGCTCAACCCTATCTTCTTCTAGCAGAAGGCGAATGAAGTTCGAACCAATGAATCCCAACCCCCCGGTGACAAGTATGCTATTCATTCCAATACATTCTACATGCCAACAGTGGAGCTTGAAAGCTTCATCTCTTGCAAGGAACTTCGAATGGCTTCCTCCACCGGTCGAAGCATAATTCCCGTAGACTCAAGCTTGCTCGAATCAAGGACGCAATTGGAACGGGGGGTGGTGGCAGCTTCTTGCATAAAGGCTTCCTCATCCTCAAAAAAATCGAATTTTTTAGTGGTAATGCCTTCTTCAAGCATCCATTCGGTAACCTGACGGGTAGTGATGGCGCCGGGGTTGGTCATGTTGTAAATTCCGTAATCAACGCCCTTCTCGAAACAGTCTAGGCATGCACCGACAAATTCATCAAGATGTGAAACCGAATTCTCAGCTTCAAGCAAGCGGTCGTAATTCAATACCTTGCAGAGATAATTCCTCGGAGTTTGCTCATGATTGATGGGAATCCGAAGTCGCCACACGTAACAATCACTTGCCCCATCTAATACTTCCTCGCCCAAGGCCTTCGTACCGCTGTAAAAGCTACAAGGCAGCGAACGAAACGAAAAATTGGGTGAATCAGCTTCAAGCCAACCACCCCCATCGGAACGCCGACCCGAGTAAGTACAACCGCTGGAGACATGACCCCAAGGAACACCAAGATCTTCACAAACCTCGCGAATCCTACCTGGCAACACGGCGTTCCCCATAAGGCATTCAGCCTTGTGATTCTCACAAGCATCAACATTCGGTTTCCCCGTGTAACCGGCAGCATTGATCAAAAAGCGCGGCCGCTCAACCCGCATCCAATCACGCAACACAGAAGCATCAGCGTAGTCGACTTCAGTTCGGGAGAGACCACAAAACTTCAAGCCTCGACTAGCAAGTACTTCAGTAAACTTCGAACCGAGGTATCCGGATGCTCCGATAAGGGCTATCATAATGAAAAAGTTATAAACAACTAACCGATCAGCCATTTCTCACAACGAAAAAGGCCTTCATGCAAAAGGTTTCACAGCCCATCACAAATGTGGATTGCCGAATCGATAGACCACCTAGAATAAAAAATATAAGACAAGACGAATTGCCTCAATGCAGAAACAAACTTTATCTGTTCCGCGTTGACCCAAGAGGGCAAGCATTCAATCATGTAAGTTTTTCT
>CAWVZQ010000867.1:0-1585 GCA_963934405.1 uncultured Opitutales bacterium
TAGAGCTTTGGCGGCTGCCAATTGGGAATACCGCCTTCCTCCAATTGCTTGGCGTGTAGAACGTGGTAGGGGCGGGTAGGGGACATGGGAGCCTTTTCATTCACCATCAAGGGGCGGGCTTCCTTCCAAAATTTGTCGTAGGCGGCTCGCATGGCCTTCACTACCTTGGGGTTTTTGTCCGCTATGTCGGTGGTTTGGTTCGGATCCTTGGCCATATCGTAGAGGGCCTTGTCCACCAGGCGATAGCGCTGGTTGCGCACGGCGAAACCTTTCCATTGGTGGTCGTTGGGCTCGGAGCCCGTTCTCCAGCGGGCTCTTTGAGTGAAGAAGTGACGATCCCTCCACTTGGCCTTTGGTTTTTTCAATAGTGGCACCAAGCTGCGCCCTTCCACTTGGCCATCGGGTAGTTTGTCTACTCCTGCGATATCAGCCAAGGTGGGTAGTAGGTCGATGTGGGCCGCGATGCGTTCGATCTCGCGTTCCGGAGCGAGGACACCGTCCCAGCGCACGAAGAAGGGGACACGCACGCCACCTTCGTCGGCGCTGCCCTTTTGACCTTTCATGTTGGCGTTGTAGGCCATCATGGGTTTGCCGTCGGTGGAGGTGCCTACCTTGCCTCGTCCCGAGCCGCCGCCCGTCATGCCGTTGTCCGACATGAAGATGACCATGGTGTTTTCCATCAGCTTCCATTCCTCCAGTTTGCCGATTAGGCGCCCCATGTTTTCGTCGATGTTCTCGATCATGCCGTAGAAACCGGCGGTCTTCCCCTCAAACCCGAGGTCCGTGAAGCGTTTGGTGTTTTTCGGTGGGGCAATGAACGGGCCGTGCGGCGCGTTGGTCGTGATATAGGCAAAGAACGGTTTGCCCTCATCCTTTACCTTTTTAATCCAACCCATCCCGGCGGTGAAAAACAAGTCAGTGCAATACCCCTCAGTCTTTACGAAGGACCCGTTGTGGCGGATGGTGGGGTTGAAATACTTGTTGCCGGGAGCGTCGGCACAGGAGCATTTGTAAGCTTGTCCTATGCCGCCTGCTCCATGGATGAAGGCCTCGTCGAAGCCCCGCTTGTGAGGTTGATAAGGCTCCTCGTCGCCGAGATGCCATTTCCCGAATATTCCGGAAGTATAGCCGGCGGTTGCCAGGACTTGGGGTAACGTGGTCGTCTTGAGAGCCATGCGCTCGCGCTCCAGGATGGTATGAGTGATTCCGTTTTTCAACGGATGCCTGCCCGACATGAGCGAAGCGCGCGTGGGAGAACAAGTCGGGCTGACCAGGAATCGTGTGAATCGCGTGCTCTTGTCGTACAAGGCATTCAAGTGCGGCGTATTTATCCACGGATGCCCATGGCGCCCCACGGGAGCGTAGCCTTGGTCATCTGTCATCATCAAGATGACGTTGGGCTGTTTGCCAAAGGCGGGCTCTGCCGCGTGAATAGAAGCCAAGGCAAAAGTCGAGGCAACGGCGATGAATACAGAATTTTTGAAGTTACTGGACACGGTAGGATTTCCTTTCAGTGGGATTTATACGGTATTTGAAATAGGTATTACCAAAATGAAACCTCATAGTGCCCTCAGGTACAATCAAA
>CAWVZQ010000868.1:0-1579 GCA_963934405.1 uncultured Opitutales bacterium
CCAAGCATAGATTCGGAAACAGTTTGGTCGGTTAGCGAACTCAACCGGGAGGTCAGGGCATGTCTGGAAGCGAATTTCGGTGCGATTTGGGTTCGTGGAGAAGTCTCCAACTTGCGAGTCCAGCCAAGCGGACATAGTTATTTCACCTTAAAGGATTCCGAGAGCCAGATCAGAGCAGTTCTTTTTCGTGGAGATGCGATTCGGATGGAAACCTTGCCCAAGGAAGGCGAACAGTTTGCAGTCTATGGAGATCTTACCGTATACGAACCTCGAGGTGAGTATCAGATTAGAGCCCGACATTTGTTGGCCATCGGAGCAGGCCGGTTAAATCGCGAGTTCGAGCAGCTCAAGCGTAAGTTAAACGAGGAGGGTTTGTTCGACCCCGACAGAAAGCAAGCCATCCCGCCGCTACCTCGCCGCGTGGCAATCGTGACTTCTCCGACAGGCGCGGCCTTTCAAGACTTCATTAGCATTCTTCGCCGACGGGATTGGCGGGGCGAAGTTCTTCTTTTCGGGGCCAAGGTACAAGGAACGGAAGCCCCTTCGGAAATCTTGAGTGCCCTCCGTGCCGCAGAGAACTTCCCGAAAGTGGACTTGATTGTCATGGGGCGTGGTGGTGGGTCTGCGGAAGACTTGTGGGCTTTCAACGACGAAACGCTCGTACGTGCTGTGTCTGCTTGCCCAATTCCCGTAATTTCAGCGGTCGGTCATCAAATTGATTTCGTCCTCACTGATTTCACGGCTGACTTTCGAGCTGAAACTCCTTCTGCAGCCGCCGAAAGGATTAGTTCCGACTTTCTCAGGCAACGTGAGCGTCTGTCGCTCCTTGGTAAATCCATGCAAGACGCTGGAACCGAAAGATTGAACGGTCTGCGGGCCAAGCTTGACCTGAGCGAGGCCCGAATGAAGAGTGTCTCTCCCAGGTCACACATTGAAAGCGCATACCAACGCTTGGATGATTTGCAAGACCGTCTCAGCTATGTGACTAAGGAGAAATTTGGTCGGTTGGCCATGCAACTGGAATCCTTTGGTCAACGATTGGAAGGAAGCAGCCTGAAAAGAACTTTAGAACGAGGATTTGCCTTCCTTCGAGACGAAGAAGGCAAATCTGTTTCTAGCAAGTCCGATTTGCAACCGAACCAATCCGTTACGGCCACTTTTGCTGATGGTGATGCTTCCCTGCGGGTCGAGAGCTGACGTTTTTTTGACATTCCTTTTACTTGGGTCTGACGACTTTTCAGGCGATTTGTGGTTAACTGGAGTTTCTCTGAAATCATTCACCATCAAAAAGAAACGTCATGAAAAAACATTCTCTCTTCCTACTCACCGCGTTACTTGCCTTTGCGGGCGGGCAACCTGGGTTCGCCAAAAAGAAAAAGTCCCCCGTTCTACCCGAGGTAAAACTCAAGGTAGAGCTCGACCGTAAGATCTTACCTGCGGGAAAAACAGAGCGCGCGGTCCTTAAGATCAGCCTTGATCCTGAACAAGTGGTTCGCGAGGAGACCACCCGTCCACCCGTTAACCTGGCTATCGTACTTGATCGCTCGGGTTCCATGGGGGGCGAGAAAATCGTCCAGGC
>CAWVZQ010000869.1:0-1577 GCA_963934405.1 uncultured Opitutales bacterium
CCGGAAGTGGCGGCAACCCGGGAACCTTGATTAATGGGCCGATCTTCATCGCGGGCAAATTCAGCAACACCCTGCAATTCGACGGAGCGAATGACCATGTCTTGGCCGCGGGCTATAAGGGAATCACGGGAGCCAATCAACGAACCATGGCAGCCTGGATCAAGACCTCCAAGGCCTCTGCAGCAATCATGAACTGGGGGGAAAACACCTCCGGGAAAAAATGGACTTTCCGTACCGACAACGGAAAGCTGCGGGTAGAGGTGAATGGCGGAGCCATCGTGGGGAATACCTCCGTTACCGACGACCAATGGCACCATGTCGTCGCCGTCCTGCCGGCCGGAAAAAACAACGTCAATCAAATGAAACTGTATGTGAACGGTGTTGATGACGGCCAGAGCTCGGCCAGTAACAAGGTCATCGACACCGGCTCCATAGATGATGTCAAGATCGGCAACGACCAATCCAACCGCTACTTCCAAGGCTTCATAGACGAAGTTCGGATATACGACAAGTCACTCAGCGACGAGGACATATCCAACCTTTACAATGGCGGTTTTGGAGACCAACTCGTTCCGCCGGCCATCACCAGCGCCACCGAAGCCAACGCCACTGTCGGGCAGGCATTCTCATATCAGGTAACTTCAACCGTCACCACCCCCTCCTACTCCGCCTTCGGTCTGCCCCCGGGGTTGACCTGCAACCTGAGCACCGGAACCATCACCGGCTCGCCCGAGGCGGGCGGTATCTACGTAACGACTATCTTGGCGGATGGCAGCTCGGAAACAGTCACGGGCACACTCACCATCACCATTCCCGTTTCCGCGCCGACCATTGCCAACTCAAACGCCATAAACATCGTATCCAACGCAGCCAGGCTAGTCGCCGACATTCCCAATACGGGTGGACGTGATGCCAACGTCACGGTCTACTGGGGAACCGTCGCCGGCGGACAGTCGTCTTGGCAGAACGAACAAAACTTGGGAATGAAAGGCATCGGCGGGCTTGCCCACGACATATCGGGACTAGCTTCGGGGACTCTTTACCACTACCGTTTCAAGGCGGACAACTCGCAGGGTGGCACCGGCGACACAGTCTGGACCGTCGACCGTAATTTCACGACAGCCTCTTCGGCCAGCCCCCCGATCCTCGGCAATGTTTTTTCAGTCACAGGCGTAACGGATACCTCGGCCAAATTCAACGGCTCTCTTGCCGGCACCGGCGGAGCCGACGTCACATTTACATTTCACTGGGGTCCAGAGGACGGCAACCAGACTGCCGGCAACTGGGCCAACCAAATTACCATCAACAACGCCCAGCCAGGTAACCTTAGCACCGAGATAACTAGCGGCATAACGCCTCCCACCATCTACTATGCCCGAATTGAAGCCAAGAATTCCGCGGGTTCCACTTGGACTGACAAAATGCTCGTATTCAGTCCGATCAAGTTGGGCATAGGTGGTCTCCCCTCCATCACCAATTCATCCCTCTGGCTGGATGCGACCGACGGCTCGACCATAAATGGGAGTTCAAACGCGGTTAGCCATTGGAATGACAAAAGCGGGAACGGGAATCATTTC
>CAWVZQ010000870.1:0-1573 GCA_963934405.1 uncultured Opitutales bacterium
GTATTCTCCCGCCGCTCCGGAGATACCCGGAATTGTCGTCAAAACTCCCGTGCCTGCGGCTGCAGGATCTCCCGCTTCGACTTTTTGCACCACTCCGTCGTCGGTTACGAACCATAGGTTGCCGGCGCTATCGGTTACGCCTTGTTGCGAAACGTTGCCGTTTGGAGTTACGGGGTTAGCGGTCCAAGCCGGAATTTCAGCTGCATTGCCACCCGCGGTGACCGTGGTTGAGATGCTGATCTCTTCCCCTGCGAAAGCGGTCACGTTTTCGTTAACGGAACCCGTACCTTGAACGGCTTCAACCGTAGCAGTGGTTACTGCGTCTACGGTGCCATCACCCGCGCCTACTCCTGTGGCAGTGAAAACGGTGCCGGCGGTGTTATTGGCTGCTCCAATGAGAGTGAAGTTAGTAATGCCCGGCGTATCGATTTTATATTCTTTTCCGATCACGAGAGCTCCGGCAGCAAGTTTCTCGGGGGACAAGGTTAGGGTAGATGCAGCCATCGTTCCCGCTGCGGGGATAAGCTGAAAAGGGAGGGTGGAACCTGAGGCAGTTGCGTTTACGTTTACGTTGCCCATCGAACCTGCCGCCGGAATCAACTGAAAGGGAGTAGTAGTTCCGGCCGCGGCAGAATTGACGGCGATATTGGACATCGAGCCGGCAGTGGGACTAAACGAAAAAGGCGTAACGGTTCCTGCATTGGTTGCAGATGCGGTCACCGTGCCTCCATTGCCTACCACTCCGGTAACGTTGGTTGCAGGGGTGGAGCCTAACCCGGCGCTGCCAATGGTGAGACTATCGAAAAAGCCTATTCTGTTTATCGCTACTTGAGTGGAGATACCATCTTCGGAGGTTGGGATATAGAAGGACATCGGATCCTTGGGGTCGGTGGAAAAGATGCTGACCCCATTGAACTTTCTGCCTCTCATTGAAAGCATCTCGGACTGCATTTCCTTGAACTCCTTGTTGTAGAGTTCGCGTTCAGGTCGTCCGGCTACCAAGTCATCGTATTTGGTGCGTAGTTCCGCCATTCGGTCAAGAGCTTTGCCCATGGAACTCAGGGCCGCTTCTTGGTGTTCCAGAAAGGATCGGGCGTTTTGCACGTTTTCGCGCACCTTGAATGCCTTTTTTAGCTTGGCCCCGATATTCATCGAGACGCCGAGCCCACCTGCATCGTCTACGCCGTTGGATAGCTTTACACCCGTGGACAGGCGGTTAAGACCACGGGATAAATTCCTATGGGCGCTCTCCATGTAGAGAGAGGTCGACTTAGCTAACTGTACGCTTCCTCCTAACATATTGTTTTCCGCCTTTGGGCACGAACCTCGGGCGTTTGTAGCTTGCTTCACTTTCCACAACTTGCGGAAGGTGAAACTTGCATTTGGTAGCGACCTGATTGTCGCCTTTTTCATGTTAGACAGTCGACTGCCACCAACAAAACTTTACCTAAAAAGTGAAAAAAGTTTTTGGTTTATTGAAAATCAACGACTTATGAGAGTCTCGTCATGGAACTCGAACAGAGCGAATGGGGAGACATTCACTCTTTCCGAATTGCTTCCAAAAATGAAAACG
>CAWVZQ010000871.1:0-1571 GCA_963934405.1 uncultured Opitutales bacterium
ACCGGTTTAGCAAACCAGCGCATTCGACCACTCTGCCATCTCTCCTAACTACTGTTCATTAGGTATTTACGAAATTCGTCAATCGTTGACACTTAATTGTCATTGACAAGAAATTGACAAATTTGCAGGCTGAAACAAGCGATTTGACCAGCCGTCTACCAAAGAACAAGAACCGAAACTCATATGCCGGAGAACAAGCGAAAGCAATCTGAATTTGAGTTCGTCTTGTCGAAGGTCTGCAAGCCCGCGCCCGACGAAAACAACTCGAACCGTCGGTGCCTGGATCTTCGCGGGAAGAGATTCTCGAACCTTTCGGGTCCTTCTCGTCGATTCTACCCCACAAAGGCGGAAGCGGAGGAGGAATTCAGGAAGATTTGGCTGAGCCTGAGGGACTTCGGCAGAAAGGCGAGCAAGGTAGCCACCAGCGAGGACGACCTGAACGACTACGTGGCGGCCAAGGAGATGCTCCGAAAGGCCGGAATGGAGGGTTCGCTCGCGGACTTCGTACGGGAAACGCTTCCCAAGGTGCAGCCCGGCGGTGAAGGTTTTTCTCTCTCAAAGCTCTTCGACCGGTGGATCGAGGCTCAGGAGCAAAAGGTCAAAACCCAAAGCAAGAACGAGGAATCGGTCGGGGACGACCGCAGGCTGGCCGCCCTCCTACCCTTCCACGGCGAGGAGATCGTGGAGCGGATCGACTTTCGTTCGGTACGGGAGACCTTGAACACGATATGTTCGGACAAAAGCAACGCCACTCACGACAACCTGCTGACCAAGTTGAGGGGCATGCTCAACTACGGGGTGAAGGAGGAACTGATCCAAGTCAACTGGGCCGACAAGATCGACAAGCGCGGAAGCGGGGTCGGAGACGTCGGGGTGTACTCGGTCGAGGAGGTCCGCAGAATCGTCGAACGCGCCCGGACGAAGGAGGATGGCAAGTTTCTCGGGGTGGTGGCGCTGACCCTTCTTTGCGGAATACGCTTCTCCGCGGCCCGCAAGATGACATGGAAGGATCTCGACCTGGAACGGGAGGACCCCAAGGCCAAGCCGAGGTTCGGCAAGAACGAACGCTCCCGCTTCTGGGTTCCCCTGGAGCCGAACGCGGTCGAATGGCTGAAGGTCTGTCCGACCGACCGACTCGTCCCCCAATACAGCGAAAGCCACTGGAGGCACTTCCCGAGGAAACTGACGGAGGAGGCGGAAGTCGAATTCAGGAAAAACGCATGGCGACACACTTTCGCCTCCTACGCCGCGAAGCATTTGGGCATGGACGAAACCCGAAGGAGAATGGGACACAAGAGGACCTCGGTCACCTTGGAGAACCATTACGAGGAATACGCCACCCGCGAAGCCTCGGAAGCCTTCTTTCAACTGACCCCGAAAGACTGATGTGCGGAAGATATTCGACGGGGAAGGTTTCGAAAAAGAAGTTCGAGGAGGCTCTGGACGCCGAACTGGAGGAGGTCGACCCTTCCTTCAACGTGTGCCCCGGCAGGAACAACCCCGTAATCGCCCGAATCGACGGAAAGGTCTCCTCGGCCCGAATGAGATGGGGTCTTGTCCCCAACTGGTCG
>CAWVZQ010000872.1:0-1570 GCA_963934405.1 uncultured Opitutales bacterium
TCGAAACCCCGATAGTCGGCCAGCACGGCAGTCACCATGTTGGGCACCTCGGTATCGACGCCCGTATCCGCTATGAAATGTTTGGAAACAGGGGATGCGCTGGCGGGCGACTGCAGGTCACCCCAAGCGGGAAAATCCTGAGCCGCATACAGCAACAGGGCGCCCGTCAAGACGGTAACGGCGAGAGCGATCTTCTTCATCAGTCCGAAGACCTCCTCTTTACGTTGAACACCGTGGCGACCAAGAACACGGCGCTCACGCCCGCCCCGACCGCAGCCTCAGTGAAGGCCACGTCCACGGCACCCATCTCGGCCCATAGCAGGCACATGAGAAAACTGTAGATGCCGAACACCACGGAAGCCGTGAGCAAGTCCTTGACTCGAAGAGAAATCACAGCCGCCACCACCATGAACACGAGGATAAAAACATTGAAAAGGGCCAAGCCGGTCATGATTCGCCCTCCTTCTTCGTATTCTTGGACGACGAACCTTTTGTCACCGGTTCGACGCCATCCTCGTAACCGGCTCGCATCAGGGCATGCGTGCTGGTGGGGCTCGTAAGCATAATGAACAACACGATCGCCATCAGCTTGACCTCGAGCAGCCAACCCACCATCGAGAAGTCGTCCAGAGTAATGAGACCGAAACCCAAAAGAATAAGAAGGCTGGACAAGGTATCGCCCTTCCCTGCCGCGTGCATACGCGTGTAAAAGTCAGGAAAGCGATACAGCCCGACTGCGGCGCCGAGGAAAAAGACCAAGCCCACGCTCGCCAAAATCATCCCGCAGACATCTAGGGCGGATAACCCCGAATGGGTAATTTCCGCAGAGGCTTCCGCGAGGAAACCAAAGTCAAAAGAAAATCCCCCAACAAATGAATCTGCGACGTCCATGCTCATGAGGCCTTCGCCTTTTTCTTGCGAGGCGTACGACGCTTGGCTGGTTTCCTTTCGGGCGTGGATCGCGTCCGATTCAAGTAACGGGCCACTGCCAGCGAGGCCACGAAGTTGAGCAAGGCATAGGCCAAGGCAAAGTCCACGAACATATCCAGGCGACCGAACAGGGTCCCGATCACCACAAGCAGCACCGCCGTCTTGGTACCGATAACGTTCACCGCCACCAGACGGTCGAAACTGGTTGGTCCCACGGCCACTCGGTAAAGGGCAGGCAGCATGAGAACAAAAAGGGCCGCTCCCGCAAAAACCGTAAATCCCTCCGTCGTCATGCCGTCGCCTCCGGTTCGAAGACCTCGGCCACTCGGCGTTCCATCTCACCCGTGGCCAAGTCCTTGGCCGTCGCCTCGCTTATGGCATGCACGAGAAATTGGTTGCCCCGTAGCGCAATTGTGATTGTGCCGGGCGTGAGGGTTATCGAGTTGGCCAAAACGAATTTGGCAAAATCAGACTTCAGTTTGGTCTTGAATGTAACAACTCGTGGAGAAATTTCATCTTGCCCGGATCGGGTGATCGCGAGCTTGAAAACATGAACGTTGGCCGAAGCAATCTCCAGAAGCAACCAGAGGGCATAACGCAAAAACCGACCTGCCTCTCTGAAGCGATCCCCCAAGCTTTT
>CAWVZQ010000873.1:0-1562 GCA_963934405.1 uncultured Opitutales bacterium
ATCGGAACCTCGAGTCCGTCGTCCGGCTGGTTCCAAAAACGATAGGGATCATCGAGGCGCCGCATTTCGGACAATAGGAGACCCTCCATTTCCTTCAGTTTGGCGGCATAACTGGGATTCTTGGCCAAGTTGACCTGATTCTTCTTGGGCTTGACCCCGGTCATAGCGACCACCTTGGGGTCATGGTGCTCCTGCATGAACTCGTGCGGGTTCTCCTTCAAGTTGAAGAGTTGGGTGTGCTTCACACCCGTCTTGGTGACCTCGTACTTGGTCAACTTCCAATCCCCCTTCTTGACGCATCGCGAACCGGGCCTTCCACCGCCGCAATAGACGCCGAACAATACGTCGCGAACCTGTTCCTTCTTGCCCATCAGGACTGGCTTGAAACTGATGCCCTCCGAGGTTTTCGGGGCATCGATCTTGGCCAAGTCGCACAAGGTGGCCAAGACGTCGAGCAGGTAGACGTTGCCAGGAACCCGGGAACCCGCCTCGATTCCCGGACCTTTCACGATGAACGGGATGCGCCAAGTGTGCTCGTAAATGTTCTGCTTGCCCTGCAAGCCATGTCGCCCAATTGCCATGCCGTGGTCCGCGGTATAGACGACATAGGTGTTGTCCAACTCACCCATTTCCTCGAGCTTCTCCAAGACCCGACCGACCTGGATATCAATGTTCTCGCTGCAGGCGAACTCGCGACCGAGTTCGTTGCGTATGGTGTGCTCGTCCCGCTTCTTCCACACACCTTTAACGCCGACCTCGTCCCGCACTGTGGTGTGGCCATGGTCGAAGGGGTGCATCGGCAACCAATTGACTGGCAAGGGCGGTTGCTTGGGGTTGGCCGGCGGCAGGTTCTCCTTGTCGAGATGGTTCACCGCCCCGTACTTAGCCAACAGTCCGGGCTTGCCGTCTCGCACGTCATGCGGATGAGAAAAACCGTAGTAAATCAGGAACGGGTCCTTGTCCTTGGATGCCTCGCGCTCCTTCAGGTAATTCATGACCTGCTCCCCGTGCCAGTGGCTACCCTTTTCGTCGGTGCCACCGCGGCGGGTAGCGTCGTGACGCACCGTGAAGAGCTTGTTAGCGGCCTCGTAGCTGTTCCCGTTCTTGCAGGTGCGCACGGTATCGTAGCCCGCC
This sequence comes from uncultured Opitutales bacterium, assembly GCA_963934405.1. Classification (GTDB taxonomy): domain Bacteria; phylum Verrucomicrobiota; class Verrucomicrobiia; order Opitutales; family Seribacteraceae. The sequence goes on from CAWVZQ010000873.1 coordinate 1,135, forward strand.
CGATTGAAGACCGCCGGCAAAGTGTATTGGGCCAAGTCGGGCGGCACCTTCTTGGGGTTGGTCACGTGCGGGTTCATGACGCGACCCGGCTTGTCCGGAACGTGCCAGACCGTACGGCCCGACATCACCATGTGGCGCGAGGGAGTGCAGACCCCGCCCACCCAAGCCCCCATGTGATGGGCCCCGTCCAACACCATGCCTTCCTTGGCCAGGCGATCGACGGTGGGCGTGTCGAGAATGGAACGAGGATTATAGATCTTAAGGTCTAGCGGGGACTGGTCGTCCACTATGATGAAGAGGAAATTGGGCTTTTGGGTGGCTCCTGCTGCAGAAAGAAGGAGGGTGACCAAAAGGAGGGTAATTGAAATTTTCACGGTATTACTTTTCTTCGGATGGGTTCTTTTTGTTCTTCTTATTCCTTTTCTTGT
>CAWVZQ010000874.1:0-1557 GCA_963934405.1 uncultured Opitutales bacterium
CGCTTGAGCCAGTGTCCTTTTCATGGACGCGGTTTTCTTCTATTATACTTTGTTTATCGACGTATTCGGACATGATTTATTTTTCTGGTTTCTCGGTACGTGGGTTTTGCCCTTGCAAAACCGCGCCTCAGCCGAAGCCGGGGGCGCCGTTGTGTCTCGTTCCTGCCTGTTTGGGGCCGGCTCGAGGATAACCGAGGAGACAACCTGAAATCGGGTGGTCTCTAACGCAAGCCGATGAATCATGTCGATTTTCGGTTCCAGTTCAAGCGGAAACGCTTCCCGTTTCTTTTCCCGTTGCCAAGCTCGGCTCCTCTCTCACCATTGAAAGCCCATGGACTTACCCTATTTCGCCTACGGTTCCAACATGAACCTCGAGCAAATGGCCTTGCGTTGCCCCGGCGCCCGCATGGTCGGCCTCGTTCGAAAAACCGGTTGGCGTTACCTCATCAATCAGCGGGGTTACGTAACCTCCATCGACGATCCGGATGCCGAGACCCTCGGTTGCCTCTGGGAACTCACCGAAGAGCACTGGGCGGCCCTCGATCGCTACGAGGGAGTTTCGGGAGGTTTTTACCGACGCGTGGATTGCGAAGTCCTGTCAATTGACTCCGAAGAAGCCGTTCAGTCTATCGCCTACCGCGCCGCAAACGAAACCCCCGGGACCCCTTCCGCAACCTATGCAAACGTAGTAATCGACGGTGCCCGCCAAATCGGTCTGCCCGAGTCGTACCTCGACTTCCTCGAATCTTGGCGTAACGGCCCGCCGGCGACTTGAAAATAGTTTAATGATCGATACAGCCGATGGGGCGTGGTGCATCCACGTCGACACGGGAGGCACGTTTACGGATTGTATTGCGGAATCACCTGATGGTCGCACGGTTCGAAACAAAACGCTTTCCCGCGGGAGCCTGCCTGCCTCCGTGGCTCAAGTTTGCGCACGGGATGTTCTCATCCTCGATGCTCATTGGGACTCTCCGGACGATTTTTCCGTTGGTTTTACCGTACGTTTTCCAAGTCATCCCGAAAACCTCGTGGAGGTAGCTGCTTACGAAGCGAACGCCCGTAGGTTAACCTTGACCGAGCCGCTGCCTTTCGTTCCCGAAGTCGGTGAACCGCTGGAACTGGACTCTGGTATGGAGGCTCCCGTACTGGCAACCAATTTGGTTTTGGCCAACGAGGGTCTCGATATCTCTTCCGTTAACCTGTCCTTGCGTCTTGCCACTACTCGCTGCACCAATGCCTTACTAGAGGGCAAGGGAGTTTCTCCGGTGTTTTTTGTTACCCGTGGCTTTCGGGACCTCCTCCGAATCGGAGACCAGAGACGTCTTGGGCTATTCGACCTTTGCCCAAGGACGCGTGAACCGTTGCACGGCGAAGTGATAGAAGTTTCCGAGCGTCTGGATCGAAACGGGGAGGTGATCGAGCCGATTGATTTCGGCGACGTGCGAGAACAGTTACGAACTCTGCCCGTCGATACAGGGAAGGTGGCTGCGGTATCTTTGTTGCATTCCTATGCCAATCCTTCGCATGAGGAAATCCTGGCTGAGTTCTTGCGTT
>CAWVZQ010000875.1:0-1553 GCA_963934405.1 uncultured Opitutales bacterium
GACGGAGGCACCACGCCCGGCTCGTGGCAGAACAGCATAGACCTAGGCCAAGTTCTTCCGGGCGTGCCCAGCGGCGTGCTCAATCCGGGTGATATCGGCGGTCCCAACGTATACTTCGTGCGCACGGCGTTCACCAATTCCGCGGGTACCACTTGGACGCCCGAAAGCTTGATTTTCACGACCAAGGCAGAGCCGCTTTCCGCTCCCGGCCTTATCGCCGGTGGTCTCACGGGGAACATGAGTTTCACCGAAAACCCCGGAAATCTGGACACGGACACTTCCAACTCGGGAGCCGAAAACGGTATCGATCCTCTGGGACCGACGGTATCCGAAGCGAAGACGAAGCCACCTTGGAAGGACAACTGGACCGTTGTCTACACCGGCCAGATCTACGATGAAGACGGCAAGATTTCATTTCAGGAGGACATCGACGACAAGACTTGGCTCAAGGTGAACGACGAAATTCTTCTGAACGACTCGGGCTGGAATCGCGAAACGACCGCCACGAAGGACTACGGCCAAGGCGGTTGGTTCGACTTCGAGCTTCGCATGTCCAATGGCGGAGGCGGAGCCGGACGCGCCCAAAAGCCCACCGGATTCGGTTACGATCCCGAGGGCGGCAATTCTTGGTCGCTGCCACGCAACACGGATGCGGAAACTCCCGATCTCTTCCGTTACGGCGTCATCGACGTCCCCCCCCACGTCACTTCCGCAACCATCGTTGCCGCCGGCTTGAACAAGCCCTTCCGCTATCAGATAAAGGCTTCCAACGGCCCCTTGAACTTCGATGCCTATGGCGAACCCGCATGGCTAAGCGTAAATAAGGGAACCGGTGTTCTTACGGGCACTCCCACCGCAGTGGGCAGTTTCACCTTTAAAGTGTCTGCCTTCACCGCCTATGCGGCGGCCGTAAAGGAAATCACGTTGAACGTGGTGGACCTCGACCAGTGGCTATACTCGATGCCCGTCACCTTGGCCTACACGGGAGAGGACAATCTCTACGAATTCCCCGCCAACTACAAGTTGAGCGAGGCTTCCGCTCCCGGCTTCAAGTACTCGCAGGTCGCCTCTCCGAACGCTCGCGACCTTCGCTTTACCGATGCTGCGGGCGGTACTCTCCTACCCTACCAAGTGGACGAATGGAACCCCGGGGGCACTTCCCGCATCTGGGTGAAGGTGCCAAAGGTAGGTACGCTGAAAACCTACAGCGGCGTGAGCATCACTCGTCCGGAGGATCTCGGCGCTTACTGGTCCTTGAACGAAGGTTCCGGCACCAAGGCGGGCGATCTCAGCGGCAAGGACAACAACGCAACTTGGACGGGTGGCGGCAGTCCCAACTGGGTCGACGCCAAGTTCGGCAAGGGCATCCACTTCAATTCCGCGGGCCGCATGGAGACCGATGCCAGTTTCAAGGGTACCAACAGCAAGGTTTCCGGTGTGACCATTTCGGCTTGGGCCAAGCTCGACTCCCTTGGCACCAACAATTCGGGAGACGGCGCCATTTTCTCCAACAACGTAAACAACGCCAACACCGTTCTCCTTTGGTGGGACTG
>CAWVZQ010000876.1:0-1551 GCA_963934405.1 uncultured Opitutales bacterium
CCGACCACCCGTCGCCTCAACGGTGGAAAAGTTTCGGCTCATGCTGCCTGACGGGAGCATCCGGGAATGCTCGCGGACGGAGGAGACGAACCTTTTTCGGCACGCCCTCGGGGGGTACGGCTTGTTCGGGATCATTCTGGACGCATGGATACGGCCGGCGCCGAACGAGATATTGCGATCGCAACACATAATGATGAGCGCGGACCAATTCGCGGAAGGATGGCAGTCGGAAGCGGTGGACACCAAGGCTCGCTTGGCCTACGGGAGGCTATCGGTGGCGCCTTCGACGTTTTTCCGGGAAGTGATGCTCACCGTGTACGAGTCGACGGGAGAAATTCAACCGACTTGGGAACCGCAGGAGCGCGACGACTGGATGACAAAGGTGGCGCGCGCCACCTTTCGAGCGTCCCTCGAAAGCCAAAGGGGAAAGGGGTTTCGGTGGTTTCTCGAAAAGAACATAGGCGGCGAAGCAAGCGGCTTGCACCCGAGGTCGTACCTATTGAACGAACCGGCGTGGGTATTTGCCAATGCGGATCCGGAAAAAACGGACTTGTTGATGGAGTTTTTCGTGCCCTGCAAACGGTTTGCCGAGTTTGCGGGAGCGGCCCGAAAAATACTCGAGGAACAAGCGGGCGACTTGATGAACGTGACCATCCGGCAAGTGAAGAAGGACAGCGACACCGCCCTGCCCTATGCAAAGGAAGACGTGTTCGGCTTCGTCATGCTGTTCACGGTGGCGAGTTCCGCAAAGGGAGCGGCCAGCCTGGAGGACCGAGCAAGACGAATGAGCGAGGAAGCCTTGAAGCTAGGAGGGAGTTTATACCTGCCCTATCGCAACTACGCCACACCGGGACAACTGATGCGGGCCTATCCGGAATTCCCCCTCTTCGTGAAGGAAAAACAAGCGATTGACCCGACCTATCTCTTCACCAATGGCTTTTTCGACTATTATGCCCAAGCGCTCGATTACCCCGTTGAATGACCTTACTTTTGATATGAAAACAATTATGGCCAAACTCATCCTCCCCTTGCTTATTGCAAGCCTTTCGGTTTCCTCGAACGCCGCCAAGACGGTAAAAGTATTCCTGCTTGCGGGACAATCCAACATGGAAGGCCAAGGCGTGGTCGACATGGATCACCCGGAATACTACAACGGAGGGAAAGGGACGCTTCTACGAGTCATGAAGAATTCGACCGACTCCAAGCGCTACGCCCACCTAAAGAACAAGAAGGGAGACTGGGTAGCGCGAGACGACGCCTTTATCCGCTTTCGCAACAAGCAAGGCGTGATGGCGGGAGGCGTGAGCATCGGGTTCACGGGATACGGAAGCGACAAGAGTCGGCACCACATCGGACCCGAACTACAGATCGGGCACGCATTGGGCGACCACTTCAAGGAACCGGTGCTGTTGATAAAGACGGCTTGGGGGGGCAAGAGCCTGCACAAGGATTTTCGTCCGCCCTCCGCGGGAGGTGAAACGGGCCCCTACTACAAGCAAATGCTGGACGAAGTGGAAGAGGCCTTGGCGGAGATGGAAAAAGAGTTTTCCG
>CAWVZQ010000877.1:0-1550 GCA_963934405.1 uncultured Opitutales bacterium
CCCATGAGCGGCTACCATCTTTTAAGTCAGCATACCCCATATTGGCATACTCCATGACCCACGAGGATCGACAGTGGGCCGGGTCGTCATTGTCGCTTTGAAAAATATCACCCTGAGAGGTTACGAACATGTCGTGAGGATTACGCATATTTTCGCCGGTTGGTCGCAATCCTGTTCCGTCGGGGTTGATACGCATGGTCATTCCCCCGACATAGACCTCGCCATCGGAGCTGGGCTTCCCAATCGCGTCCGGATATCCGTAATAGCAGCCGGACAGGTAATGTCTCCCGTCCTTGGTTCGGATGTCGGCACCGCAATTTCCAAAAGAAAAATGCCATTGTCCGCTAGGAGCGCCCACCACTGCATGAACCGTATGGTCGTGATTTTTGTTCTGGAAGCCCGTTAGGAAAACCTCTCGTTTGTCCACTTTGGGTTCGAAGACAGCGTTTCGATTGACATCCGTGTAAACGATTATGGAAGGAGTTGAGGAGAGTACGATCCGGTTATCAAATACGGCGATGCCCAATGGTGCATGTCGAATCTCCTTTTCCGTGACAAATACATGGGAGGTGTCTGCTTGTCCGTCGCCATTCTTGTCCTCCAGTACCATTATGGAGCGGCCCGCATCCACGCGGGGTCTTTGGTTGTAGTCAATGCCTTCCGTTAGCCAAAGACGTCCCTGCGCATCAAAATCCATTGCGACAGGAGAGTAGACAAGAGGGGAACGGGCCCATAGTTCCACCTTAAGGTTTTCATTGCCCAGCTCGAAAGCATCCAAGGGAACACCTTGAATTTCTCTTTTCTCCCTAGCGAATGACTCTCGGTCGGTGGCACTGAATAGATTGACCGAACAAGCCAAGAGAAGAGCGGGGAGGAACTTTTGTGTTTTGGATGACATTTTCATACACATGCAGTAATCTTTTGCTTCAATTAGGCGAGGAAATCATCGGCACTCCCTCTCTCCCAGCGTATCATAGGGAGGCGATCAGAGTTATGTGAGAAAACAATTTCGTAGAACCATAAGTTTCAACCGACAGCAATTATGTCTGCCTCCAATTATCTTTCCAGTTCCAAATAAGATTTTTAAGGGCGTGGATTCAACTTCGAAGTGCAAGAGAGCGATGTGAGGGAGAGTTAGGTGCTTGCGGTCGCCCCTTCCAACTTCCCGAAGGCCAAGTCCTTAAGGAATTTCTAGGTGCATGACAGAATTTGTTCTTGTCGGATGGCTACCCTTTTGAAAAGGGCGAAAACCATTTAGCGGTTCTAGGCGTACCCTAGGTTTGCTTGTAATTTACTTACCTGGGCCAAGAAGACGAAAGTCAAATCGGTGGCGTTTGAGATTCTTAGCTCGCTGACAAGTTAGTGTCTTATTTCGCGAGGGCTTTTTTGATCCTATCTATTTCCTGTCCGTATTTTGGGTTTGGTTTCCCTCTCATGTAAAAATACGGATCGTTGTACAAATCCTCGTATTTCTCTAATTCTTTTAGCAAAACTCTTTTCTTTTGTACATCGGCAGGGTTTTCCGGTTGGTCTGCCTTCGGTTGTTCATC
>CAWVZQ010000878.1:0-1550 GCA_963934405.1 uncultured Opitutales bacterium
TAAAGTTGCTGTCCCAGTTGGCAACGGTCGTTCCCCCGTCATTATCTCCCCAGAAGATGACGAAGTCAGTGTCCCCGCCGCCCGTGCTTTGGAGAGAAGTGTTGAGCTTGGCTGCAGTTGCCGTTACGTCACTGACCGAGTAGGTAGAGCCCAATACAGGTACGCTGGCCGACCCAGCGGTTTGGAAAGATTGCGTGGCAGACCAGGAAGTACCGGCCGAATTGACCGCTTTGAAACGGAAGTAATAAGTTCCGCCGGGTAGCATGTCGGTGGGTCCGGAACCGAAGTTGCTCACGTCATGGGCAAGGACACCTGCACCCTTGGCCCCGAGGCTGTGACTGGTATCCCAGCTACCTGTCCCCGCGTCGTTATCACCCCAATAGATCGTGATGGTCGGGTTGTTACCACCCGTGGAATCGACGTTACCAAGTAGCTTTGCACCGTTGGCCACGACGTTGGATGGGGTGGATGCGCTCACGATTGCGACCGAAGTCGGGATGGTGATCGTTACCGTTCCGGTGGCAATGCTCGGTGCGGATTCGGCGACCAAGTTGACGGCGTAGGCGCCACCGGCAGTGGGCGAACCGGTGATCGCGCCGGTCGACTGGTTGGTACCCAAGCCGGGAGGCAAATTGAAAGCCGAATAAAGAGGAGTGGAAAGATTGGTCGTGATATTGTAGGTAAAGGCTGATCCAACCGTTCCGGTTGCGCTATTGGCCCTCGTGATGGAGGGGGCTGCGGGTGTGCTCGAAGATGCCTTCCATGGATGATCTGAGGGCAAGTTACCGGCCAAGGCCCACTTGTGTGCCAAGTAGCCTTCGATTTCCTGGATTTCCCCGACCGAGAGCGGAATGTTGTAAATAATCAACTCGGCCAGGTCTCCCTGATAGGTCCTGCCTCCAATGTTACGGTCATTGGCAAAATTGGAAGCCTCCATGGGACCCGAACCGCGGAAGGAAATGACGGCATAGGAGGTGGGCTTATTGGTGGATGCCCCGACCACGGAAACCCCGTTCAACCAAAGGTTTCCACCTGATACGTTTCCGCTTGTGTGGGAACTGGACCAAATCCTGTTCCCGTCCGGGTGCATGTGGTACTGGTTGTTGTCGCCCAAGATATTCGAATATCGGCTGCCGGTACGCTTCAAAACCCAAAATACGGTTCTGACGTCAGTCATGTTGGGGAACTCATGGTATTGCCCGTCCACACCACCATAGCGAACGACCGGCATGCCGTTGAGGGCATTCGAAACAACGGTTGGAGAACCGCGCTTCGTCGCATTGTTCGTACTGCTCGAGCGGTCGGTCCAAGTGGCGGAACCAGCTGAAGAGTGATTGGCATCCAACCAAAGCTTGTTGTTATTTGGCGAGAGTTGAGATGGATCGCGCAGGGATAATCCGCCTGCAGTTGTAGGAGAGAAGGTTCCGATGGTGGAGGATACGATGCTACCCGCACCGTTGGTGGCCGCCGTCCGGCAATAGTAAAGCTTGCCCTGTTGCAGACCGGTAGGGTTGAGGGTAAAGGTACCCGATCCGCGCACGCCCATCGCT
>CAWVZQ010000879.1:0-1545 GCA_963934405.1 uncultured Opitutales bacterium
ACCACGGGCAACAAGAGCGAGCTGGCGGTGGGCTACTGCACCCTGTACGGGGACATGTGCGGCGGGCTGGCCGTAATATCCGACGTTCCCAAGACGCAGGTCTTCGCCCTCGCCCACCACATGAACCGTGACGGCGAGGTGATACCCGTTTCAACGATCGAAAAGCCGCCCTCGGCCGAACTGCGACCCGATCAAGTGGACAGTGACTCCCTACCCGACTACGAGGTGCTGGACGCCATCCTGGAACGTTACGTGGAGAGGCTCGAGTCGACGGAAGAGATCGTGGCTGCGGGTTTCGAGGAAGCCGTGGTGGCGGACGTCGTCCGGAAGGTGGACCGCAACGAATACAAGCGCAAGCAAGCGGCGCCTGGCTTGAAGACGACCCCGCTCGCATTTGGCGTTGGACGACGTATACCCATCGTCCAAAAATATCTAGGTTAACCCTTTCTTATCCATGAACGTATCCAACGAACTTTTCGAACGAGCCAAGAAATTGATTCCCGGCGGCGTAAATTCACCCGTGCGGGCCTTCCGGTCCGTGGGCGGCACCCCGTTTTTCACCAAGGAGGCGAGTGGTTGTCGATTGACTACCGCCGACGATCGCGAGCTGATCGACTACGTGTGCACTTGGGGACCTTCCATTCTCGGGCACAACAATCCTGCCATTCGTGAAGCGGTGTCCGAGGCCTTGTCCAAGGGAACGAGCTTCGGAACACCCGGACCCTCCGAGGTGGAGATGGCCGAACGGATCGTGCGGATCGTGCCATCGGTAGAGAAGGTGCGTATGTGCAACAGCGGAACCGAGGCCACGATGTCGACCATCCGACTGGCCCGCGGGTTTACCGGTCGATCGAAGATCATCAAATTCTCGGGTTGTTACCACGGGCACGTCGACAGCTTGCTCGTGAAGGCAGGATCAGGGGCTTTGACCTTCGGGAACCCCGACAGCGCCGGTATCCCGGAAAGTTTCGCCCGCGAAACAATAGTCCTACCCTACAACGACGAGGAGGCCATACGGACCGCCTTCGATGAAGCAGGAGAAGACATTGCCGCCATCATACTCGAGCCCTATCCGGCGAATTGCGGACTGATCCTACCCGAGCCTACCTTTCTTCCGTTCCTTCGGGCCATCTGCGACGTACATGAGACTCTCCTCATCTTCGACGAGGTGATGACCGGTTTTCGCGTGGCCCTAGGGGGCGTGCAGCAACGGGAGGGTGTTACGCCGGACTTGACCGCGATGGGAAAGATCATCGGCGGAGGTCTTCCCGTAGGCGCCTTTGGCGGTCGCGCCGAGGTGATGGACTATTTGGCTCCCGACGGGCCCGTGTATCAAGCCGGTACCCTGAGCGGTAATCCGCTCGCCATGGCCGCCGGAATTGCCGCCTTGCGCATATTGGAGGAAGAAAACCCCTACCCTCGCCTCGCCGAGCTTGGCGAGAAGTTGGCCGACGGAATTCGCGAAGCTGCCTCGAGCGCCGGGATTGCCCTGCAAGTTCCACAGGTCGGCTCGATGCTGTGCCTGTTCTTCTCGGAAGATCCCGT
>CAWVZQ010000880.1:0-1541 GCA_963934405.1 uncultured Opitutales bacterium
ATCTAATGGACTCAGGCTAGTTAGCGAATGGCGCAGGTAAGGTAGGAGATGAGATGGATTCCTAGCCAATTGGCCTAATGGTTTCAGGGTCCGTTGTGAATTGGTAAGGTACATGGATTACGCAATTTACCGGAACCGGAAGAACTCCGATGAGGAATGGTTGTTCGTGGCGAAGCAAGGCATTTAATCGAGCGGTATTCCGATCTGCTTGGAAATGTCGCGAAGTTCCTCGACTACGGGCATGACTAGCGGAATGCCCTCCTTGGAGCGAATGGCCTCGGCTTCGCGCTCGGGATCGCCGGGGATGAGGGGACCGTTCGTTCCGGGAGCCGGTTTCGTGGCGAGAAGTTCTCGGCGGTAGGCGTCGATTTGCATCTTGAACTCGTCGGGATCGATGAAGGCGTCGATGCGCATGGCCCCAAAGAAATGCCCGATGCCTTTGCCGACCTGCTTCTCGGGTATGTACTGGCGGACGGCGAAGGGTGGGGCGTAGGGGCCCCAGTTGGCTCCGCTCAGGACGCAGCAGAGCACGTCCACCATGAGGGCGAGACCGTAGCCTTTGTGTCCTCCGCGCTCCCGGTCCGAGCCTAGGGGTAGCAGTCCGCCGCCCTCGATCATGGCTTCGGGATCGTCGGTATGATGCCCATCCGAGTCCACCGCCCATCCCTCGGGAAGCTTTTCTCCCTTGCGCTTGGCGATCTCGATCTTTCCGTAGGCGGCGGCGCAGGTGGCCATGTCGATTACGATTGGCGGTTCCTCCTTGCCCGGAAATGCGATTGCTATGGGGTTCGTGCCCAGCATGCGTTCGGCTCCCCAGAGTGGTGCCACCAGTTTCGTGGTGTTGGTCATGGACCAGCCAATTAGGTCTTTTTCGAGAGCCTTCAGCGGATAATAGCCGGCGATCCCGTAATGGTTCGTGTTGGAGACGCTTACCCATCCTGTGCCTGCTTCGCCCGCCTTGTTCATGGCGATCTCGTTGGCTTTCGGCCCAACCACGAGACCTAGGCCGTTGTCGCCGTCCACCGTGGCGGTGCTGGGGCTTTCCCGAAGGATCTTGAGCTCGGGTTTCGGGTTGATGCGCCCCAGACTGAGCATGTCGAAGTAGCAATGAAGGCGAGCCACGCCATGGGAGTCGATCCCCCTCAGGTCGCTGGATGCCAGGACCTCTGCAGCGAGCCGGGCGTCGTCTTCGGGGACGCCGAAATGAAGGAAAACACGAGTGGAAAATTCCTGCAGGCGTTCAATTGGGTAGGTGGTGGTCTCGACTTCGGACATGCTTTTTATTGGGAAACGGACTAGGAAAAATCTTCCTCGCGATAAAGGCGAGATCGAATAACTCTCGCACTCCCGGAAGTTTTTTCTAACAAATCCCCGAGTCCTGCGTCGCATATAGTATGAACCAAAGATCAATAATGAACCAAGCAATCACTTCTTTCCTCGCTCAAATAATTGTCCTGCTGGCCCTTTTTGCTCCGCAACTCGCTTCGGGTAACGGTCTCATTATCGTGGACAAGGCTATGCCTCGCCACATCTTGCCTCAC
>CAWVZQ010000881.1:0-1541 GCA_963934405.1 uncultured Opitutales bacterium
GCCTGCCCGCACGGCTGGCCTTGAGGTTGGTGCGGAACCGAAGATCGTGGAGACCTTGTTGAGTTCCCTGGAGTTCTTGGCCGGTAAGCCGCGCCGTGACCCTGTTCCTTCACATGGCGCCTATGCCAAGGCCATCTTGGCCGAAAAGCCCTTGGCCTACTGGCGCAGCGAGGAGTTCGAGGGTGGACGGTTAACGGATTCTTCGGGCAATGACCGTCCGGGCAAAATCGAAGGCTTGGTAGCTTACCACCTTCCAGGTCCTGAGAACGAATCTTTTTCCGGAGACTCGCGCAATGCTTCCCTTCAGCTGGCCGGGGGTACGGTTTTAGCAAACCTGCCTGATGCCCGCAGCTTGTCCTTCTGGTTTTGGAACGGAATGTCGGGCGCGGTGCGGGACAACACTGGAGACCTCGTTACACAGGGCAACTCCTTTCGGTTGCGCATCGGAGGCAAGGCGGATGGGGAAGCCCGTGGCCGGCTCGTTCTTCAGGTGGGCGAAAAGGAGTTCAAGGGAACCACGGAGCTTGGCCTGCGGATGTGGCGCCAAGTCTTGCTTTCTTGGGACGATTCCACATTTAACGTTTTTCTCGACGGCAATCCCGAGCCGGAGGTTCGGGCCGAATTGTCGGGCAGCCCGTCGGGCCACTGGCGCTTGGGTGGCGAACTCCCCTTTGAGGGGCGGATCGACGAGGTCGCCTGGTTCCAATCTTCCCTCTCCGGCGAAGATGCCAAGCGCCTTCATTCTCTCTCCGGCATAACTCCCCCGCCGAAGCCTCCGCCACCACGGCCTGCGATGACGCGCGGATCCACCGATGCGTATGCCAAGGCAGTCATGCAGTCCAAGCCCATCGCCTTTTGGCGCCTTCGTAATTCGGCCAAGGATAGCGCACCCAAGGCCCGGCATGGAAAGTTTGAAAAAGGGGCTGGCCCCAATGACTCCGAAAAAGATTCCTTTGAAGGAGGGCGCATGCGTGCGGAGGTTGAAGGGATTGGAGATACCTACAGCATCGAGTTCTGGTTTCGCAACAGTCTGTCCAATAGGAGTCGTCCCGTGACCGCCTATCTTTTCTCTCGCGGACTGGATGGCTTGAAATCCGCCGAGGGCGATCACCTTGGAATCGGAGGGACCTACGGGTCGGCTGGCCGACTCCTCGTTTACCAGGGAAACCAAAGCAAAGGACTCTTGACCGGGTTGGCCCAAGTGGAACCCAAGAGCTGGCACCACGTCGCGATGGTGCGTGACGGTGAACGCATCCGGGTCTACCTCAACGGCAACCCTAAGCCTGATATCGATGGCAAGCTCGGCCGTTCCTATCCGAAAAGCCACCCGCAGTTCTTCCTCGGCGGGCGCAACGACAACTTCGCGAACCTCAAGGGGAGCCTCGACGAGGTCGCGCTCTACGACCGTGCCCTGACACCCGAAGAAGTAAGCGCTCATTTCAAGGCTATAAAATTAACCCCGGCGCCAACAAAAAAAGCGAGTAAGGCCTCGGCCCCCATGAATCCGGGAGAGGGGCTGAAAGCCATCCACCTGCCCAAGG
>CAWVZQ010000882.1:0-1535 GCA_963934405.1 uncultured Opitutales bacterium
CGAGCTAATGCCAAGGACTGGGGAATCGACCCCAAGCGCATCGGCATTCTAGGTTTTTCCGCCGGCGGGCATTTGACGGCTACGACGCTCACGAATTACGATGAGCGAACCTACGATCGAATCGATGCCTCGGACGACCTGTCCTGCCGACCCGACTTCGGTGTTCTTATTTATCCTGCATACCTCGTGGACAACGAAACGAAGTCGAAGCTGGAACCCGAGATAAAGGTAACGAAGGATACTCCCCCATGCTTCTTCGCCCATGCGGGAGATGATCGTATCCCGGCCGAAGGCAGCGTGCAAATGTACCTTGCCCTACGTCGGGCCGGGGTCAAGGGGAGCGAGCTTCATGTTTATCCCAAGGGTGGTCATGGCTACGGTTTGCGAGCTTCCGATCATCCCGTGGTCACTTGGCCTGCTCGGACCGGCGAGTGGATGAAGGCAATCGGTCTGCTGGAGGCGAAGTGATTCCCGATGCCCAACGTGCCCTGCGCTACCATGAGCGGGGGGAACCGCTCGAGGTTCTGAAGCTGGAGGAAATCCCGGTGCACGAGCTCGGCGAGGGTGAAGTTCTGCTCGAGATGCTGGCTACCGCCATCCACCCATCGGACATGGGCTTGATTAATGGTTCCTATGGAAGCCTTCGCGACCTCCCGGCTATTGGCGGACGCGAAGGGGTAGGGAAGGTAGTCGCCGTTGGGCCTAAGACCGAGGAGAAGCTCATGGGCAAGATTTGTTCTCTGCCTGAACATTCGGGAACTTGGCTGGAATATTCCTCCGCAAAAGCGGAAGACTTGATCCTGCTACCCTCGCTTGTTCCGCCCGAGCAACTTGCCCTTGGTATTCTCAATCCCCTTACTGCTTGGCGACTGCTGAACGATTTCGAGTACCTCCGTCCCGACGATTGGATCGTCCAGAACGCCGCCAATTCCGCCGTCGGAACCAGCGTCGTTCAGTTCGCCAAACGTCTTGGCGTAAACGTCATCAACCTCGTTCGCCGCGAAGAACTTCTGAAACCTTTAAACGAGCTAGGCGCCAAGCATGTTTTGATAGACGACGAAGATTCTCCGACCGCCATTCACGACCTAACCGACGGGGCAGGCTGCCGTCTTGCTCTAAATTCAGTCGGTGGTCGCAGCGCCGTTCGCCTCGCCCAAAGCCTATCCTCGGGAGGCGTTCACGTCACTTTCGGGGCCATGACGGGCGAACCCATTCGTTTCCCTACGCGCAACTTAATTTTCGATGACGTATGTTTCGTCGGGTTCTGGCTGGATAAGTGGAAACGGTCACGAGACCTCGCCGCCCTGCGGAATGCTGCCGAAGAAGTCCTCCAGCCGCTCGCCATGACCGAGATTCGCCACCTGGTCGACTCCACCTTCACTCTCGACCAATTTCACGATGCCCTTAAGCGAAACGCCGAACCCCGTTTTGGCAAGGTGTTGTTCGTTCCCGAAAAGAAGTCTGAATGAATTACTAGATTGGGATTTCCAGATTCAACCTGCCCAAGGGCTTGCGAGCTTCTTCTTGAAGGCGGT
>CAWVZQ010000883.1:0-1535 GCA_963934405.1 uncultured Opitutales bacterium
GCCCGTGGTATGAGACGATCGAGCGGATGCTAAGAAGACGACCGCATCCGCGATTTCCGCGTCCGTGGTCATCCGTTTGCCTAGCGGGATGTTCTCTTCTATTGATTCCAAGGTTTGGTCGGGGTTGTCGAGAGAGTTCAGCCAGCGCCTATACATGGGGGTCATTACCTCGGCCGGAATGACGGAGTTGACGCGTACGCCACGTTCGGCGAGATCGAGAGCCCATTCGCGAGTAAGGGCGTTCATGGCGCCCTTGCAAGCGGCGTAGCCGGATGTCCCTCCTTGTCCCGTGACGGCTACCTTGGAGCCGATGTTAATTACGTTTCCCTTTGATTCGACAAGCTTCTCCAAGGCGAAATGGGTGAGGGCGAAGACATGAAAAAGGCTCTTTTGAATGGAGCTCAGGAAATCGCTCGGAGAGGAGTCGAGGCCCACCCCGTCGTTCACTCCCGCATTGTGCACGAGCACGTCGAGACCTCCGCCTAGGTCGATGGTTTTCTCGACGGCGTTGCTGCATGCCTCCTCGTTCGTGAGCTCGGTCGGAATGCAGAAGGCTTTCCCTCCCGAGGATTCAATGTCTTGAATAAGCTTTTCGGCGACGTCGGGGTTGCGGTCGACGATGGAGACGACCGCACCTTCGTCCGCAAAGGAACGAACAATCGCTTCGCCGATGCCTTTTGCCCCACCCGTGACGAGCACCACCTTGCCTTGTAGTTCCAGATTCATTGAGCTGCGACTGCAGTTTGGCTAGACGTGCCGAGACCTTCTATGCCCAGTTCCACGACGTCGCCGGGTTTCAGGTATTGTGGAGGGTCCAAGCCGAGACCCACTCCCGGAGGGGTCCCCGTCGAGATCACGTCTCCCGGAAGGAGGGTCATGAATTGGCTGAGATAACTTATGAGAAAGGGAATCTTGAAGTGAAGATTCGAGGTGTTGCTTTCTTGTTTGTTCTCCCCGTTTACCGTGAGCCACATTCGGAGGTCGTTTACGTCGGCGAGTTCGTCCGGCGTGGCGAGGAAGGGGCCCAATGGAGCAAAGGAATCGCAGCTTTTCCCCTTCACCCATTGGCCACAGCGATCCAGTTGGAAGTCTCGTTCACTGTAGTCGTTATGGAGGGCGTAGCCTGCTAGGTAGTCGAGGGCTTGGGATTCGTCGACGTAGCTTGCCCGCTTGCCGATGACGAAGGCGAGTTCGACTTCCCAGTCCGTCTTGTCTCCCCCGCGAGGGATTATCAAGTCGTCGTTCGGGCCGCAAAACGCGGAGGAGGCCTTGAAGAAGATGACTGGTTCGGCGGGGAGTTCCATGCCTGATTCGGCGGCATGGTCGGCGAAATTCAAACCGATGCAGACGATCTTGCTGGGGCGACCGATAGGTGGGCCATAGCGCTCGCCGTCAGGAAAGGGAGGGGAAGACTCGGCGTGTTCGCTTGCCCATTCCGCGAGGCGTTCGAGACCGTCGGTCTCCAGGAATATTTCGTCGTAGTCTTCGTCGAATGCGGAGACGTCGACCTCGCGACCGTCGGGCAGGATGAGCCC
>CAWVZQ010000884.1:0-1531 GCA_963934405.1 uncultured Opitutales bacterium
GCAGGTGTCAGTCCACGGGCGCGACAACTTGCCATGCGAACAGGTGTTGATTCGGAGTCCCTTCTTGGAACAGGTCCTGGCGGACGCGTTATCGAGCGGGACGTGCAAGGAGCATTGGAGGGAACGCCGCGACTGAGCGCATCCGCCTCGGCACTTGCCCGCGAAGGTGGATTGGAACCACCCGTCCATGGAGGAGGTTTATCTGGTATGGCCTTGGCTACCGACATGCGAGAGCCGGGATCGATCGATGGCGCCGAGGTCTTTCCCGTGAAGGGTATTCGCAAGGTCATTGCTGATCGTATGATGCAGTCTCTGGGAAATACCGCCCAGCTCACTTTGCATGCAGCCTTTGACGTAACTGCCGCCCAAGCGTTTCGCAAGGCTCGCAAGGAATCGGGAGAACCGAAGGTTTCTCTCAACGACGTAATTTCTCACGCTTTGATCCACACTCTTTTGCGACATCCCGATCTTAACGCCCATTTCCTTGGTAATCGCATAGCTCGTTTCGAGAAAGTGAGTTTAGGGATCGCGGTGGACACCACTCGCGGACTGATGGTTCCTGTCTTGAGCGAGGCATGTTGCCTGTCTCTAGACAATTTGTCCTCTGGTATTCGTGGCTTGGCCGAGGAATGCCGGGAAGGCACCATACAGCCCGATCAATTGACGGGTGGCACCTTCACCTTGACCAATCTGGGGATGTTGGGAGTGGATCACTTTACGCCCGTTCTAAATGTTCCCGAGGTGGCTATCCTCGGCGTGGGTGGCATTTCCATTCGTGCTGTCCGAGGAGAAGCCGGAGAAGTGAATTTTGTCGACAGCATTGCCCTCAGCTTGACCATGGATCACCAAGCCATAGACGGTGCTCCTGCGGCTCGCTTCCTGAAGGACTTGGTCGAGACTTTGGAAAATTATTCCGGCGATCCCGCCGAAAACGAAAAAGGAGAATCATCTAAGTGAAGTACGATTTGGCTATCATTGGCGCCGGCCCTGCCGGTTACGTTGCCGCAAAAAAAGCCGCCGGGAATGGACTGAAAGTCCTCTTGGTGGAAGGAAAGAAGCTCGGTGGAGTTTGTCTAAACGAAGGTTGCGTGCCATCCAAGACCCTGTTGCAGGCGGCGAAAACCTACCACCATACCTTGCATGGCGAAACCTTCGGCGTGGAAGCCGATGGCGTTCGTTTCAACTTGGGCAAGGCCCATGCCCACAAGAATCAGGTCATGGACCGGATGCGTGATGGCATCGCGGGTCTCATGAAGAAGTACAAGGTGGAAGTTGCTTTCGGACGAGCCACCCTGTCAGCCGGACCTGCGGTTACGGTGGATGGAGAAACTCACGAAGCCGACAATGTCTTGGTTTGTACAGGGTCTTCTCCCGCCAAACCTCCGATCCCCGGGATTGATGCAGATCACGTGGTCGATTCCTCGGGTATTCTAGAATTGCCTGAATTGCCTGAGCGATTGGTGATTGTTGGCGGTGGCGTGATTGGCTGTGAATTTGCCTGTGTGTTCGGCTCGGTTGGTGTACCCGTGAC
>CAWVZQ010000885.1:0-1524 GCA_963934405.1 uncultured Opitutales bacterium
CCGGCCTCGACAAGCCTGCGGGCGATGAGGAGCTTGCGGGCGGCAAGGGGACCTTCCGCCGTGCCGAACCGTTTGCCCGAGACGGGCTCCGAAGGAGTGAAGCGTTCGAGAACGCGAGGATCTTCGCGAGTCAGGTCGAGAGCCTCGGCCACTTTGCCCGAAGTAAGGATGGAGGCGGCGCGTTGGGTGAAGGAATCGGCAGCGGCCATGGAGCCGGAATTGTCGAGCCCGGCGCGTACTTTGTCGAAACGCTCGAGAATGCGGAGGCGCATGTCGAGACGCTCGGGATTGAGCCCTTCGACGAGGGCGAGGGAATCGCGATGGTTTTCGCCGAGGCGGGCGAGCTCGCCCTTCATGCCTTGTTCCAGTTCGCGCTTGAAGAGGTGGGAAATGTCTGGCCGGAAGGGCTTGTAAGGAGCGCCGAGAAACCCCGGGCGCGCACTATTGCGGGCAAGGGGACGCCCCTGCATAAGGTCGACGAAGGCGGGAGAATCGTTGGGGCCCGGACCCAGCGTTTTTTCCACGATGCATCCCATGGCGGGTCGACCGCCGATGGAGGCGAGCGATTTGGAATCGTAACCGGATTGACACTGAAAGGCATCATGCCTGCCGGCGGCGCCCACGAGGGAGCGAAGGAACACCAGGCGATCGGCGATACCGGCGACCTTTGGAAGAAGCTCGGTGACTTGGAGTCCGTCGAGCTTTGTAGGGATCGGAGCGAAGGGCCCGCGAATCTCGGCAGGCGCATCGGGCTTGGGGTCGATGAGGTCCATATGGGGCGGACCGCCGTCGAGATGAAGGTGGATGATCGCCTTGTGGGAAGAACCGACACGGGCAACGGACTCGGCGCGGAGAAGATCGGCCAAGGTGAAACCACCTACGCCGAGTGCCCCGATACGCAGGAAACTACGCCTGTTGAGCCCGACGTTTCCTGCGAAAGTGATCATGAGCGAATCGGGCTATTTCTTGACACCCCAGAATTCGACTTCACCCCACAGGTTGCCCCATCCTTGAAACTGGGGGGTAAGGCGAAAAAACCGGGCCTTGATCTGGCGTAAATCCATTTCGGCCCATATGCCGCTGCCGCGTTCACCGACAAAGCCGGCATAAGTATTGAAGTCGACGTAGTTCACGCCATCGCGACTTACCTCCACCTTAACTTGAGCCAGTTCATCGTTACGATCCCAAGGTTGGTAGAAAATCCGTATTACGCCGATGGTCTTTTCGGAACCGAGGTCAAAGACAAGCGTTGGATCGACCTTGTACCAAGCCGTCCAAGTCGAACGCCAACCATTTTCAGGCAATTTGCCGTCGATCAGTTTTTCCGGCCCAAGTCGGCGAGCCTCCAAGGTTGGGGGTTTGGTGGATTCCATCTTGGCCACAGGAACCAAGTCGTACTTGCGGGTGTCCCCCTTGCGGGAACGATCTTGAGCGAGAGAGATTACCGTAGCTAGCAAAGCAATCCCGAGGGGTAACATATGACGAATGATTTTTTTCATATACCTGCTACGAAAATAAAGCCGG
>CAWVZQ010000886.1:0-1524 GCA_963934405.1 uncultured Opitutales bacterium
GCGGGGCAGCTTCAGGTTCGGCCCTCAAGAGCGCCAGTGGCTTGTCCGACTTCAGTGCTGCTCGCGATATCGCCTATTCGGGAGGCGGAAAGGAGCGTGGCAGGATCGCGTCCGAGAATCGCATGATAGACGGAAAGACCTTCCACCTCGCGGGGGATCTCTGGATCGACGACGATGCCCGCGACGATTCGGACAAGACGATTCACGAGCTGAAATTTGCCTCCAAGGAGTACTTCGACTTTCTCGAGAAACATCCTGAGGTCATTCCTTGGCTTAGCATCGGTCCCGACGTCGACGTCATTCACCAAGGCAAGGTTATCCGCTGCCGAAGGTAGTTTGTATACCCATTGAATTTCGATCAATTTAACAAAAAAAAACGAAAAAACTCACCATGAAAAAGATAGCCCTTTTTATTACTGCCTGCTTCGCGCTTACCTGCCTTGCCGCTAAGGACGGCGAGAAGAAGGCCAAGAAAAACGCCAAGAAGCAACGTGAGACCATTGAGGTTTGCTTTGTCCTCGACACCACCGGTTCCATGGGAGGCCTGATCGAGGGCGCCAAGCAGAAGGTGTGGTCGATCGCCAACGAGATCCTTGCAAGCAAACCCACGCCCGACCTCCGCATCGGGCTTATCGGTTACCGCGATCGCAAGGAGGCCTACGTCACGCAGGTGCACGACCTTTCCGAAGATATCGACGACGTATACGCCAAGCTCATGAAATTTCAGGCCCAAGGCGGTGGCGATACCCCGGAGTCCGTCAATCAGGCCCTGTACGATGCCGTAACCAAGATCAAGTGGGACAAGAGCAAGAAAGTTCTCAAGCTCGTATTCCTCGTGGGAGACGCGCCTCCGCACATGGATTATCAGGACGACGTCAAGTATCCCGAAGTTTGCAAGCAAGCGGTAAAGAAGGATCTTATCATCAACACGGTACAGTGCGGAAACATGGCTTCCACCACGCCAATATGGAAAGAAATCGCCAAGCTGGCCGAGGGCGATTACGTGGCCATCGCCCAGACTGGCGGCGTGGCTGCCATCAGCACCCCCGTCGATGCCGAAATCGCCAAGCTCAACCGTGAGCTCGGTGTCACTGTGGTTGCCTATGGCGATGCGAGAAGACGAGCGGCCGTGGCTGGTAAGCTCTCCTTGGCCACTGAGGCCGTCGACGAGGTGGCCGCCGATCGCCTCTCTGTTCTTTCCTTCAAGTCTGCGGCCGCAGCCTCCTTCAGTTCTTCCGCACCCGAACCTGCCGCCCGTGCCTATATCGATGGCGACGGCGACTTAGTCGCCGGCTTGGCTTCGGGCAAGTACGATTACGACGAGATCGAGCAGGATAAGCTTTCGGAGGAACTCAAGAAAATGACTCCCGAGAAGCGCACGGTCTACCTCAAGGAACAAGTGGCCAAGCGGGCTGAGTTGCAAAAGAAACTGGACGAACTCCTCGTCAAACGCCGCGACTTCGTAACGACCGAGAAGGCACGCCTCGCCAAGGAAGGCAAGGGCGACGGATTCGACGAAAAGGT
>CAWVZQ010000887.1:0-1524 GCA_963934405.1 uncultured Opitutales bacterium
GTGAGGCAAGATGTGGCGAGGCATAGCCTTGTCCACGATAATGAGACCGTTACCCTGCGCCATTCGTGGCACGCAAAAGACGAGAATGGCGATAGTTGAGGCGGCGAACCAAGTGATAGTTTTACTCATTTTTTGTCCTCTGTTCATACTATAGCGACGCGGCAATCCGATATTTGTTAGAAAAAAACCGGATGGGGGCGAGAGTTATTCGGTCTCGCCTTTATCCTCGTGAAGATTCTTTCTATTCCATTTCCCAATAAAAAGCATGCCCGAAGTAGAGACTCTCACTTATCCGATCGAACGCCTACAGGAATTTTCAAAGCGCGTATTTCTTCATTTCGGCGTCCCCGAAGACGACGCCCGGCTCGCTGCAGAGGTCCTGGCATCGAGCGACCTGCGCGGCATCGATTCGCATGGCGTGGCTCGCCTTCATTGCTACTTCGACATGCTCAGCTTAGGGCGCATCAACCCAAAGCCTGAACTCAAGATCCTTCGCGAAAGCCCCAGCACCGCCACCGTCGACGGCGACAACGGCCTCGGTCTCGTGGTTGGCCCCAAGGCCAACGAAATCGCCATGAACAAAGCGGGTGAAGCAGGCACCGGATGGGTCAGCGTCTCCAACACGAACCATTACGGGATTGCAGGCTACTACCCCCTGAAAGCCCTGGAAAAAGACCTCATTGGCTGGTCCATGACCAACACCACGAAACTGGTGGCCCCACTCTGGGGAGCAGAGCGCATGCTGGGCACGAACCCCATCGCAATCGCATTCCCCGGGAAGGAGGAACCACCCATCGTAATCGACATGGCCACCTGCGCCGCCGCCTACGGAAAGATCGAGATCGCCAAGCGCAAGGGAGAAAAGCTTCCCGAAGGTTGGGCGGTGGACTCGGAAGGCCACCATACCGATGACCCCGAAGCCATGATCGAGGGCGGTGGTCTGTTACCCCTAGGGTCGGACCGTGAGCGAGGAGGGCACAAAGGCTACGGTCTCGCCCTCATGGTGGACGTGCTCTGCTGCGTTCTGAGCGGGGCTAACTGGGGTCCCTATGCCCCACCCTTCGCCGTCCGTCAGTACGTACCCGAAAAACAAGTCGGCAAGGGCATCGGGCATTTCTTCGGCGCCATGCGCATAGACGCCTTCATAGACCCCGACGAGTTCAAGATGCAAATCGACGCCTACCGCCGCGAACTTCTCGCCACGAAACCGGCTCCCGGAACGAACGGTCCCCTCGTTCCCGGCGATCCCGAGCGCGAAGCCGAGGCCATTCGCTCCAAGGAGGGCATTCCGCTAGTCATGCCCGTAGTCGAGGAACTTCGCGACATTTCCAAGCAGACCGGAATACCGCTTGAGTAAATGCTCAAAAGCCATTTTCCTCGGACCAGTATCACTTTTTGCTAAATGCCGTACTCCGCCACAAACAACCATTCCTTATCGGACTTCTTCCGGTTCCGGTAAATTGCGTAACCCATGTACCTTACCAATTCACAGCGGACCTTGAAACTAGTAGGTCAATTGGCTAG
>CAWVZQ010000888.1:0-1520 GCA_963934405.1 uncultured Opitutales bacterium
GGGCCGCTTCACGTCTACGAGACGCCTGTCTCGGACATGCTCCGGAAGGTTTCGGCGAAAGCGTCCAGTTTTCGGAGACCGTCATTGCCAAGATGTGTTCCGTGGTGGCGGATCCCGCGCGCATTATCGACGAAGGTCTCGCTCCGATTGTTGCAGGTTTCCCCCGCGCCTTCCTCGTTGAGTCTTTCAACGAAATCCTCGTTGACCAAGTCACTTTGCCGAACTTCGAGCGCGGACTTTCCGCCTTCATGGAAAAACCCGACCTCGATCCTTTTGCCATCACCAAGTTCCTCGGTCACAACGCCAACCATGCCTTGCTTGGTTATTTGGCTCGGGAACAAGGGCTTGGTTTTATGCATGAGGCAGGCGAGAGCGAAGACCTCATGGCCTTTGTGCAAGAAGCTTTTCTTGAGGAGTCGGGAGTGGGTTTGCGCCACAAGTACGCCGAGATGGATGACGAGCTTTTTACCGAGGACGGCTTTCGCGCCTATGCCAAGGATGCTGTCACTCGCATGGTCAACCCCTTTCTCCGGGACCCGGTCGCCCGAGTAACCCGAGATCCGGCTCGCAAACTTGGTTGGGAGGATCGTCTGGTCGGCTCCATGTTGCTTGCTTCGGAGGCGGGGGTGAAACCCAATCGACTGGCTCGAGGGGTCGGTATCGCTTTGCAATGCCTGTGTGATCAAACAGGTGAAGGTGACCCCGAAGCTGTCCTGTCCGATCTTTGGAGAGATGTTCCCGGAGAGGCCTCGGCCGACCTTTTGGAACTCGTTTTTACTTCGAAAATTTAGCGACATTTCGTTTTCCCCGTGACGAAAAAACTTCGGTTTCTTGATTGCGTTTCTTTCAAAAACGATCAAAAACGATCAAAACCAATCATTTAATGATTCTTGAAGTTAGAGCAGACTTGGCGCCCGAAAGGCGTGAGCGTATGAGAAACCTCATTCGCAAGGCCGGCGTTGCTCGGGTCGAGGATTTGAAATCCGACCTTCAGGTTTCGGTTGCAACCGTCCGTCGAGATTTGGAAACCTTGGAGGAAGAGGGGCGTATCCGACGGGTGCATGGCGGAGCCGTCAGTATGGAGAGTCGTTTGGAAGAAGAGGTGTTCGACGATAAGGCGAACCTCGCTCTAAAGGAAAAGCGCCTAATCGCCGAGGAAGCCTGCAAGCTCATCGGTTCAGGTGATTCGATTTACCTCGATGGTGGCAGCACCGTTCTGGAAATGGCCCGTTTGCTTGCGGGACGGACCGATCTGACGGTGGTTACCAATTCCCTTCGAGCGGCGGCGGAGTTGTCGGAATCCGGTCCTCGGGTGATTCTCACCGGCGGCGAACTTCGTCGGTTGAGTCAAACCATGGTGGGACCGCTTACCCGAGCCATCCTCGGTCAGGTGCGCTTGGACAAGGCCTTCATGGGTACGATGGGGCTTTCCATTGATGATGGTCTCACTACGACGGATCCCAACGAGGCTTTTACCAAGTCCCTCGTTCAAGAGCATGCCCGGCAAGTGATTCTTTTGG
>CAWVZQ010000889.1:0-1519 GCA_963934405.1 uncultured Opitutales bacterium
AAGACCGAAAGATATTTCGGCAGTGGCATTCCCTTCGTCCATGGCAGTAAAGGTCACGTTACTATCGCCACGGCTTCCGATGGGCGGGATTCCCGAAACTCGAACGAGTCCACTGCCCAAGTCTTGAAAAGCTAGCCAAGATGGCGATTCCGTGAAGGCGAAAGTCAATGCGTCTCCATCGATATCAGTGGCATTGAGGTCGAACGAATAAAGCTTCCCTTCAATAGCTGACAAAACGGGGGTTCCAGACAGTTCAGGTACATCATTAACGGGATCCACGGTAACGTTAACCGTCGCATCCACTTCAGCGTAACCATCAGAGACTCGGATCACGAAACTGTCGGAACCAGAATAGTTTGCATCGGCAAGGTAATCGAAGGTGGTAGGTTTCGATCCATTACCTTCGACAGTGACGGTTCCGTGACTGGGCCCTTGGTCCGGGACAAGGCTCCACGCCAGCGTATCGCCATCGGAATTGCTTGCATTCACATCGGGATGAGACCACGAACTAGCATTGTCCTCAACAATGCTGCCGTAAAGTTGCTCGCCTTGAGCAATTACAGGGGGAACGTTCCCGGGACCAACTTCCAGAGTGAAGGATTGAAAAGCAAGACGGCCTGTGGAATCTATGGCAACGAGGCTAATGGGATAGAACTTGCCGACAATATTTTCGGATGGTGTTCCGAAGATGGAAGCATTCCCGATTGATGAGTTCGAATCATCAAGGTTCATCCAATCCTTGGGAAGACCAAAGACTCGCAAGGAAAGGTCGCCGCCGTCAGGATCCAAAACTGAGACATCGTATCGGAACTCTTGACCCGCACGGGCGTAAGTGGTCGGTACGGAGACAAAAGCAGGTGGGTCGGGTCGAGGGAAGACAGTGACCGAAACGTTGGCGTCTGCAAATCTATGTCCATCCGAAACACGAACGATAAAACTGTCGGCACCAAAATAATTCTCGTCGGGCACATAAGTGAAAGTATCACTTCCATCGCCAAGAGTGGTTCCCGTCCCATTGACTTCGGCAAAACCGTAAGCAGCTTGTGTACCGAGTGACCACGTAAGCTCAATCGCCCCCGAAACCTCAGGATCCGGGTCCATTGCTATAACTAGAGGGAATTCCCAAGCAGTCGGGTTGCCATCCTCGCTCATCGTTACGGAAAAGGGAGCACTTGCGATAACCGGCGGATAGTTCTCAATCGTGACGTTGATAGTGAAGTTTTGATCAACGGACACATTACTATCATCGGTCACCGCGAGCGATATCGAGTATGGATTGCCGGCGGATGCCTCTTCATCACCAACTGCAGCTCGACCACGCAAAACCGCAGTACCATTGCCCTCATCGCGAAAATCGGTCAACCAACCGGGCAGTGTTCCGTTGTAGGATAAGGTAAGCGTGTGATTTCCGTCGGGATCCGTGGTGGAAATATTGTAAACGTAATCCTCCTCGTCGGTAATTTCCGTGATTGCCATGCTTAAGAAAGAAGGATCGTCCGCCACGGGCTGAACAGTAACG
>CAWVZQ010000890.1:0-1518 GCA_963934405.1 uncultured Opitutales bacterium
TGGCAACCAAAGCAATTATCTGAAAGGATCGGACGGACGTCGCGATTGAAGCTCAGTGGATCCGGTTCCTCTCCCAATGCGAAAGTGGTCAACAGAGGCACGGCGAAGACTGGGAGCATCAACACAATGGATGCCAAGGTGGATCGAATTCTCATGAGCAGGTCAGGTAAAGATGTCCATTGCCGGTTTTC
The DNA here is from genome assembly GCA_963934405.1 of uncultured Opitutales bacterium. GTDB lineage: Bacteria > Verrucomicrobiota > Verrucomicrobiia > Opitutales > Seribacteraceae. Next base: position 192 of record CAWVZQ010000890.1, read on the forward strand.
TCATCACATCTTTGGTAAGAAAAAATGGGCGCTTCTCGAACTCTTAAGCTGTCTTTGGGCTGATGCCCATCGTGGTAAAAATGGGGGTATGAAGGTCTTCGGCTGAGTCGGGATTGATCTTTCGCGTTGGAGCCTGGAACGCCCTCGATCATCATGTCGCGGCAAAATTCGCTGGCAATGATGACCAAGGTGCGGTCGAGCTGCCCCCGTTTCTCCAAGTCGCGGATTAGCTGGGCAATCGGCCGGTCGATCTCTTGATTGAGCTTCTTCACCAAATTGGGTTTAGCCTAGGGGTTCGGATTGGGAGGTCATTCGTATTTGGTAATGACTTTTCGTTCCTTGAGCGGCCACCATTCGGCAATCTTCGCAGCCAGGTCAGCGACGACCTCGGGATGTTTTTTTGCAAGGTTCGTCTTTTCATGGGGATCCTTTGACAGGTCGAAAAGTTGGGGGTGTTTCTCGGTTCGGGGATGAGTGCTTTGGTAACGATTCACTTCACCGTCGTAGGTTAAGAGCAACTTCCATTTGCCTTCGATTCGCCATCGAAAAAGAAGCGAGGCTTCGGGGTTTTTGATATCTGCGATATCATGGGCAAGACTTTCCCCGAAGATACCCGAGCGCTTAATGGGGCGCTTTTTCTGAAGATTTTCCAGGAGATTCACACCCGGCACATCATTGGGAATTCGAGCACCCGCAGCGGCAAGTACGGTGGGGAAGAGATCGATGGAAGATACGAGTTCGGGGCGCTTGGCGGGATCAAGGCCGCCGTTCGTCCAGGAGAACATGATGGGTGTGCGAACACCGCCTTCGTAAGGCGTCTGCTTGGAGCGAGGTGCGTATCCGTTTCTTTTTGGATTTTGGATCCAGCCATTGTCGGTAACGTATACGATCAAGGTATCGTCCCGGAGGTTTCGTTTCTCAAGAATGTCGATGAGCTGTCCGCAGGTTTCGTCAAACCACTCACAGCAGGCATAATACTTGGCAACGCTAATGGGAAGGCCCTGTTCCTTGTACCTTTTGAGAAGGCGTTGCGGAGGATTATGCGGAGTATGGGGGAGAAACACGCCATACCAGAGAAAGAATGGCTTTTTTTCCGCAACGGCATGGTCAACGAACTTTTCGATCGGTTCCATTCCTTCCCGACCGATCTTCAGGCCGTCGTCACCATGACGACCGCCTCGTTCCGGAAACCCCCGGGTCATCCCATGGGTAAATCCACCGTGCCTGTAACTCCCTTCCCACCATTTTCCGCTTTGGTGGCTGAGATAACCACGTTCGCCGAGAAGCTCGGGCAGGGTGTCGAACTGGTCGAGATAGGATATGAGCT
>CAWVZQ010000891.1:0-1518 GCA_963934405.1 uncultured Opitutales bacterium
ACGTATGACAAACCGTCCGCACCTTTGAAGGCTGCTAGAAAAGCGTCATTGTTTGCATAATTAGTGAAGGCGGCAATCCCCGTATCTAGGCCACTGTCCGCTGCGGTAGCTCCTCCTACGTTATTGAAGCGATCTGCCATCCACTGGGTTAAGGCCTTTGCGCCGTCTGCTCCTCCATTGAAACCGCCAGCCGATTTGCCAGCATCTTTTATGCTATAATGAAGAAAACGTGCCGCTAGGTAGCCGGAACCATATTGCTCATTGGTTGTCCATGATTCGTCGCCAGTTCCGACTTCATTGAGTAAGTTGGTTATGTCGCCATCGCTTGGAAGTGTATTGCCCAGAATACCTCTGACCCGGTCATCTCCGCCGTGAATCATTTCGGCAAGCCCTTCCTTGAACCATGAACCTCGTCGTCCGTTGCCGTCCACGATATCGCCAAAGAATGAATTTTGGGCTTGTATTAAGTGCACCATTTCGTGGGCGACAACCCTATCCGCTTCTGAGGGTCCTACAGTGTGAGGGGCAGAAAAGTCAGGGAGGTCGAATTGCATTTCCATTACGTCGGCGGTACCTGTGCCGTCCCAGGAAGTCATGACGAACGCGGCGTATCCTCCCGTATCGTTCTCGTTCACGATCAAGTCCCAAGTGTCAGCTGCATTCGCTTGGAGTCCATACGCGCTTTGCACCAATGCTTCCGCATTTTTGAGCCAACCATTTTTTAGGGCATCTATAAATTCTTGTTTTTCATCACTGAATCCCCCGGCCCCGAACACATCCATGCCGTTGAACTTTTCCAACTTTATCTCCTCCAGTTGGGCGGCCAATTCAATGAATTCCTTGTTGTAGTTCTCTCGATCCGAGTCAGTCGAGGTCACGTCCAGTGCCCTTGTTGCCAAGGTGTTCATGCGATTTATAATTTTTCCGACTGTTTCCAGAGAACCGTCTTGAATTTGGGAATAAGAGACGAGGTTTTGGAGGTTCTGCATCGAGGCAACGTCTCTCTTGTGTCGGGAACCCAACTTTGCCGCCTGTTGGAACCCTCCGGCATCGTGCTTGGCGTTTTGCATGCGTTTGCCCGAAGAAAGCTTAGCAACGGAAGAATCCAACTCCATCCGCGCACGGTGAGTCTCGAAGGCGAGACCAGTCAAATCATGGTTTACATGGGCGATCATAACAAATCCTTTAATGTGCTTAGCAAGACGCTAGGCACCAAGTTATTATTTAGTGGGACAAACTGCACCTCCATGTGCTCTACGCCCACCTCCTTGCGGACAATAGATATAATCGGACGAAATCCTTACCGCTTTAACGAATCTCAAGGATTTTTATCAACCTTCGCAACTGGCAGAGGCCAGCTAGCTGGCTATTCTATTCTTTGAACAACCATTTTCCCACATGCCGACTGGCGGGTTAAGTGATTTCCGTGGGGCATGTGGTAGGCCGGCCGGGACTTGAACCCGGAACCAATGGCTTAAAAGGCCACTGCTCTACCGATTGAGCTACCGACCCGCAAGG
>CAWVZQ010000892.1:0-1515 GCA_963934405.1 uncultured Opitutales bacterium
GGTCTCCACGATCTTCGGTTCCGCACCAACCTCAAGGCCAGCCGTGCGGGCAGGCCAGGTGGTGTATCCGCCCAGGGCATGCTGGGCGGGTGGTGGGATATACCCCGCCGCTCCGTTGGCCAACTCGACGTTGAAGGTGGCGGGGAACGGGCTCCGGGCCTTCAGCTTCAAGCCGGTGATCGAGTAGACCTCGTTGGGGAGGGTGGTGATGGCGAGGTCGCCGATCCGCAGGGCCTGCAAGACCAGTTTCTCAGTCGGGTTATCGTGGATAAAACGAGCCTGTTCCGCGTAGACCTCGGGGCGGTTTTTCGGTCGACGCCCCTTCATCGTGGCAAGCAATTTGTCAGCCCAAGCGAGGCGTTCCGCATCGGGCAAGCGGCGGGACAAGGTGATTACCTTTTGCTCCATAGCCAGAATCGGCTCGTCCTGATAGCGAATCCCTTCCAAGGCTTGGGCCGCGAGCTGAACAAGCCCGTCCGCGTAACGGGAGGCATTCGACCCCTTGTTGGGTTTGCCGTAACTCATCCAGTGCAGGTCACCGCTGGTTCCCTGCGACATGGCGCAGACCGGCGCGCTCCCACTGGATTCCAGACGCTTTGCCAAGCGCTCGGCAAAGAGGCCGAAGTAATCCGCGGGGCCAGCGCCCCCGTAATAATGCATCGAGAAATTGGCGATCACCGCGAGCGGTTTGCCCTTCAAGGTTTGAATGGAAATCACGGAGAGTTCGTCGTCCACCGGACCGGATGGCCCGACGTAGGACTGGTTTTGGTAGCCCGGATGCATCATGGCTCGAACGGTCCTGTTGCCAAAGGGATCGAATTGCATACGGTCCGGTCTCGTGATCCAGCGTCGACAATGAGTGAACCCGGGAGCTCGCACTTGGTTCCACCCGATGCGGGCAGGTTCCAGCTTGGCATGAGCGCCAACGATGCCCTCGGCAATCTTCGGGGGAAGAAACTTGGTGTATGCGGGGTCGGCCATGGTGCCCAGGAAGTAGTTCATCACGCTCGGGGCGCTGTGGGTGTGGGTTGCCGCAATGAGGATCCGGTCGGTAGGGATGCCGGTGGCTTTCGAGGCCAACTTCTTTGCCTGATCGCAGACGGTTCTCGGGATCATGCAGCTGTCGACGATGGCGATCGCGATACTTACCTTGCCTCGCTGAAGAACGAAGCAACGGGCCTTGAGATCCCCCGGATTCATTTTGCCGCGCCGACGCTCGGTAAAGCCCCCGCCGACCAGAAGGGAGTCAAAGGACCCGGTAACGTCCTGAACGTAGGCTCCGGCGCGCAGTTGCTGTTCGGCGACCTGGGCAGATGCGGCCCAGGGGAGGAGGAGGGCGAATAGGAAAAATATGTGGCAGCATTTACGGTTCATGGAAAATCTTAGGCAGGGAATAGTTTCTAAGGTCGAAAAACCTCGGCATGAATCTGTTTCATCTTTCACGCATCACCACTACCAACCGGCCGTCGGGTGCGCGTTTGATGGCGTCGTGTTTCTTCATAATTAGATCTTCCT
>CAWVZQ010000893.1:0-1514 GCA_963934405.1 uncultured Opitutales bacterium
TTTGCTCGGTTTTGGGATCCCAAGTAAGCTTTCGGCCTAAACGAATCGATATGTTGGCAAGGTGGCACGTGGTCATGGCTCGGTGGTGGGTAAAGACATCCGATATGGGATGCTTGCGATCCTTCACGCACTGGAAGAAGTTCTCCATATGATTTGTCGGAGTCTTGCCTTTGTAGATCTTTTTTATGGTGTCCGACGCAAGTGGCTTCTCTTTTAATTCATTAACCGCGTCACCTTTAAGTTTCCCACGGCTTACAAGCAACTTACCCTTAGAACCTTCGAAGAGGATTCCGTTGCCCTCGGGCGAACGGCTCACGATATTCATTTCAACGCCATCGGGAAAACCACAACGAATGTGGAAATTGTGAGAAGTATTGTAATGGTTGTCCTTGGTAGGCATGCCATTTTTGAGCGGAATGGGATGCTCACCTATGACCGGATCGATTGACAGAGGACCCTGACCTTCGCCGCTTTGATCCAAAGCCCATTGGGCAATGTCTACGTGATGGGCTCCCCAGTCAGTCATCTTTCCGCCCGAGTACTCGTACCACCAGCGAAACTGGTAATGGCAGCGTTCCTTGATGTAGTCGACGAGAGGAGCTTGCCCCAGCCAAGTGTTCCAGTCGATGTTGGCGGGCGGGGCTGATGTTTTAAAAGGTCCGCCTTTAGGACCTCCGCCAATATTGCAGGTTACCTTCTGTACCTTACCGATTCGACCTTCGCGAATAATTCCGATGGCTTGCAAAAACTTTTGGCCCATTTCGGAACGTTGCTGAGTACCAACTTGAAAGATCCTTCCGGTTTCCTTGACGACCTTGCAAATTTGCTTTCCCTCGTCGATGGTGAGTGTCAGTGGCTTTTCGCAGTAAACGTCTTTACCGGCCTGCATAGCATGTATGGCCACTCTGGTATGCCAATGATCGGTGGTACCAATTGTAACAAAGTCTATATCCTTACTATCCAGCAATTTTCGATACTCTTGATATCCCTTGGCCGTGTCTTGGGCGCGAAAGCCTTTGATCACTCGCTCAATTCGCTGGGTATCCAGATCGCAAACGCCCACGACGTCGGCGAATCGACGAGCGGCATTCGCAATACTAGTTCCTCGACCGCCAACTCCGATGGCTCCAAAGCGAACCCGTTCGTTGGGTGAACCCTTTTCTGCAGAGAGTAAGAACGGCCCCGTAACTGTTGCGGCGGCACTCGCAGCGACGAGTTTGCCGGATTGTAAAATAAAACGACGTCTGGATTGGTAGGATTTCATAATAGTTCTTCGATAGGGGATACGATTAGAAGTAAGCAAACATATTTAACGATTTTCTATCTCTTTTTCTTGGATGTCTACGAGCCTTAGTTATAAGAGAATGATGAAACCATTTTTATTTCTTACTTTTATTGCCATATTTTCTGGAGGTTGCCTAGGTACAAAAAAAGACGAAGCTATGAAAACAGAAAAACAGGAAACTGTTGCGATCAAGACCGAAAAAAATCAGGTCGCGATTCTCGGGGGAGGG
>CAWVZQ010000894.1:0-1512 GCA_963934405.1 uncultured Opitutales bacterium
CCAATCGCATTGGTCAGTTCATCGGGATCGTTTTTCAAATCATAGAGAATCTCGCCATCCTCGTAGGTCACCAGCTTGAAGTGCTCGTTTTGTATCATGTTCACCCCGTGCTGTTCGGCATGGGCATACTTTCGCTCGAACGCCCCCCCCTTGAGCAGGGGCATGAGGTCGTAGCCATGGGTTTGGGCAAGGTCCTTCGGATCGCAACCGTAGAGGGTCACCATGGTCTTGGAGACGTCGAGCAGCTCGACCGGGCGGGTAATGACTTTTCCTTGGCCATGTTTGGGATGAGAGATGATCGTGGGCGAATTGATGACTTCCTTGTAGAAGTATTTCTTTGAGTAGAGACCGTGGTGACCGGTCATCGATCCCTGGTCCGCGATGAAGATAACGATCGTATTCTCCCGGAGACCGCTTTTGTCGAGGTGGTCCACGAGCCTGCCAACGAGCGCATCCATCATGGTGATCAGCGCCAGGTAACCGCGTCGGTAGGACGTCGAGTCCGCCCTGGACAGGTTCATGTCGTTTGCTAGCGAAGCGGGCAGGCCGGCTTTGCGGCCGGGGATCACCGGATCCAGGTCAGCGTCCTTGTAGAGGTCCTTGTACTTCTGGGGAACGTCCATGGGCGGGTGAGGAAGGGTGAGATCAATCCACAGGAAAAATGGGTCTTTTCGCGCTTCCTTGGCGCCGATCCACTTGATCGCCGAGTTGATGATGAAGCTATCGAGGTAATCCTCGTCATCCAGCGGAAAGTCGACGTCGATTCCTCTTCGCTTTTCGGTATAAGCGGCTACCAGTTTGTCATAAATGCCTTTGTCGTGAAGGTATTTGGCATAAGGGTCTTTCTCCGGAGGATGTTTTCGGGCCGAAAGCGCGACTTTTCCGCCCATGCTGAAGGCATGATCAAAGCCCAGCTGATCTCGAATCACTTGATTCTGTTTTTCATAGGAATCTCTTGGGTTGATGCCGAAGGGCCGGTAGTGATTTTTCCCGTAGAGGGCAGTATAGACCCCTGCCCTTCTCAAAGCTGCGGGGAAAGTCCAGCAATTCTCCGGAAGTCCGGCGGGCGAGGCATTCATGTAGATGCCTGTGTTGTGCGGGTAGGTGCCGGATATGAGGGAATTCCTCGATGGAGCGCAGGCGGTTCCCTGCACGATGCAGTTCTTGAACACGGTTCCCTGGGCGGCCAGCCGGTCCAAGTGTGGCGTTTTCACAACCCGATGCCCCATATAGCCAAGGGCCATCGGATTCAGGTCATCGGCTTCAACCAGCACCACGTTTAGCCTCTCGGCGGCATGCAGGGAAGCTGTGAAGAAAAGAATGCAGAGGAATGTAGAGGGGTTCATTTTACCGGTTCCGATTACTCCACGGTGGGATGCATCGATGATCGCCATTTGTTGAATTGGGCGCCCAATTCCTTGACCACGTCGCCGTGCTGTTTGGAAAGGTCATTTTGTTCTCCGATATCTTTCTTCAAGTCATAGAGTTTCCAGGCCGGCGGTGGAGCATCCG
>CAWVZQ010000895.1:0-1509 GCA_963934405.1 uncultured Opitutales bacterium
CCGACCATCAATCCCACGGGCACCTTGAGCTCCTGTTGCAAGGCATAGCCAAAGGACAAGTGAATAGCCGAGAACCTCGGCATGGATGCCTCGTCGGCGACCTTCCATGCGGAACCGGCGTAGAGACGTATTTGCTGATAGGGTCCACCAGCAATGATCTTGGCCAAGTCCGCATCTCTCTTGGCGTATCCGCCAGCCCCGCCGGCCATGTTCGACTGACCCGAACCAACCCAGACTTCGCCCACCAAGACGTCCTTGAACTCGACCCTGTTCGCCTTGCCTGAAACGGTCAGCTTGGCCGCAGGGCCCAGCTTCAAGCCATCCAGCTTGACCGACCATTTGCCATCCTTGCCTGCAGTCGCCTTGTTCGATTGCTCGCGAAAAGCAATGGTGACCGATTCACCGGCATCGGCCGTACCCCAGACCGGAACCGACTGTTCTCGTTGGAGCACCATGCCGTCGCTGAACATGCGGTCGACAGTGATGGCGGAATGGAGCAGGGGCGCCCAGAAAGCGAGCCAGAGGAAGACAAATGACGAAGCAGTTCTTTTTTTCATTTTCAATGGAGATTGTTGCCGTAGGCAGAGTGGTTTTAAGATTCAAGGGAAAGCTGTAAGGAAAAGGTCTATGGCTTCGCTTCCGTCTGAGCCAGTTGCTTGGGCTTGGCCCGGTAGAGAAAGGAGTCCGAGCTCAAGAGGGAAATCACGAGGGCTTCCATGCTGCCGTCGTTCTCGAGGTAGGCATTGTGAGCTTCCTGCAAGGTCTTGGCATCACCAAGAGTCTCGTTGCGGCCAAGGAAGAAACGAAAGACGTAACGCACGAAGACCTGCTCGCAATGGGTGGAGTTGGCCAGACGCTCGATCAGCTCAAAGGGGCTCTTAACCTCGCCATCCAGCTCGGGGACGCCGCTGTTCACGATCTTGCTGCTGACGTCGACGGGCTTGTCCAGTTCGTCGAAACGGAAGCGCCCGTAGTGGTCGTACAACTCGAAGGGTAGTCCGAGCGGGTTCATCTTGCTGTGGCACTTGTAGCATGCCTCGGCCCGAGTGACGTGCATGCGCTGGCGCAGGGTCATGTTCTCGTCGTCGGGCAATTTGGCGTCCACGTTGATTGGAATATCGGGAATATTTCCACCCAGCAACTTGTAGCGTATCCAATGGCCTCGTCGGATGGGGTCGTTGTCGAAATTCCCCGAGTGCGCCACCAGCCAGCCCGGGTGGGTGAGGATACCCATGCGTTGGTCCTTGGGAAACTTGAACGGCTTGGGGCTTGGTTTCCAGTCGGGAGGCAAATTGTAGGCCAACGGATTACCATGATCCCGGTGGCTGTTGACGTAGATCAGGTACTCGGGGGTCGTGAGCAATGTCTTGAGGACCTGTCTGTCTTTCTCGAGTATGTGCATGACCAGTGCATTCAGGTCATAAACCAAGGCGGGAGCCCAGTGCTTGTGTCCTTTGATCTGATCCTTGAAGACGTCCTCGGCCTTGAGATAGTCAAAGTATTCCTGGA
>CAWVZQ010000896.1:0-1509 GCA_963934405.1 uncultured Opitutales bacterium
GTTTTTCCAAATGATCAAGAAGTTCGGGAATGGAGGCTTGGGTGTCGTCGCGCCAGTCATCCACGGGCTCGACCAGGCCACGCCCGAAAACCTTCTTCCACATCCGGTTGGCGATAACCTTGGTAAAGCGTGGGTTTTTTTTGGAGGTCATCCATTTTCCGTAGAGATCGACCTTATTCTCGTCATCCACTCCTTCAAGGGCTTCGCCGAAGATAGGGGCGGGGGAGACAGAGTCCTTGGGCTTGGCGTCCTCGTATTGATAATCGTGGGGCAAGGTTAGTTTTCTCGCGGTATGCTGAGCCCCGTACTGGAGGGGGCGCATCATTTCCTGAAGAGCCTTCCGCATGGCAGCGGATTCCTTGGACTGAGCCTTTCTTTTCCTTTGCTGTGGCGAAAGTCCCTTGACTGTCTTGCTGAAATGGTCACGGATGCGTCCTTGAAGCTCTCTTCCCATTCTGGTGCTTATCCCGTAGGTGAAGGCGGCCATCTTGTAATACTCCTGCTGGGTCCATTTGTCGAAAGGGTGGTTATGACACTGGGCGCATACCATTTGCGTGCCAAGGAAGAGTTGGGTGGTGTTGGACATGTTGTCCAGTTCCATGCCCGCATCCCTGAGGTAGTAGCCGGCGGCACCGTCTTCCCACGGGTAGCCCTCGGCTGTAACCAGTGAGTATGCGACTTGATCGAAAGGTTTGTTCTCCGCCACTTGTTCCTTGACCCAATGATTGTAAAGTTCACCGGCCCCGATTTGGGCGCCGCCTCGCATTCTGGACTGTAGCCTGAGCAAGTCCGCCCACCAGTTGAACATCTGGCTATCGTAAGCAGGCGAGTGCAAGAGGGAGTCGATCAACATCGACTTTTGGTTGCCGCTTTCGTTGGCCAAATAGGCGGTTGTCTCGTCGTAAGAGGGAATCCTGCCGGCAACCGCCAGGTAAATTCTGCGTGAGAGCTTTCCATCGTCCAAATCATTCGGGACTTGAACCTTTTCCTTCCGATGAGCCTTTTCCAGAATGCGGTCAATGGCCGTGGCTTCCTGCTTCACTTCCTTTGTTGAAAGTGAAAACTGATCAGGCTTTGCCTTTCCGTTCAGGGAGAAAACCAGCGGAAGAAAAGCGAATACGGGCAGAAATTTTATCATAACCTAGTTATTTATACTACCATCCTGAGAAAAAGTTGCACTCAAAATATCGACCGACGAATAAATTTTCTTTTCGAAGTCCGAGGAACGAAACCTTCCCCTCTACCATTGCTTGGCAGGGCACCCTTTCCCTCCGGAGGGCTAAAAAGAATGGGCCAAGGAGAGAATGAAATTGCGTCCGGAGCCATTCAGGCCTGAGCCATGAACCCGGTAGTCGACGTCGCCGAGGTTCTCGGCGGCCAAGGTGATGGATGAACCGTTGCCCAAAGCCCTCCCTCCCCGCAATCCGAGAAGAAGGAAGCCGGGAGTTCCGGCACTGGGAATGCGTGACGTGTCCCGTTCGTCCCGTAGGGAAAGTTTGTCAGCATCGC
>CAWVZQ010000897.1:0-1507 GCA_963934405.1 uncultured Opitutales bacterium
GGCCATTGCTTTTTCCAACCGCCTATGATTGCGGGGACTGCGGGGGAGAGGGTTTCCGATTTGTCGGGGTGATCATATTGACCCCGGTCGAGAATGTAGGTGGGTCTTGGTCCAGGTAGTTCGTGCATGACCATGACGGTATTAGCCGAACCCGGTTGTGGGCGAGGAACTGAAGTTTGCACAACCTTGATTTTCATCTTTGCGGGAACTACGAACTTGTTCTCTTCCGGCTTCAGGTTAGGCCAGCTTTTGGGAACGGGAATGAAGGGAGGACTGTTTCCGTTGTTCGGGCCAAGACCAGCTTCGTCGATCCCGTTGAAGAAGGCGAATAGTGAGTAGAAGTCGCGCTGGGTGACGGGATCATATTTGTGGTCGTGACAACGAGAACAGTTGAGGGTAAGACCCAAAAAAGTTGTGCCGAGAGTTTCGACTCGATCTGCGACGTACTCCACAATCCATTCATCGGGAATGGAACCGCCTTCCGAATTAATGCGGTGGTTCCGGTTGTAGCCCGTGGCGACTTGGGTAAAAAAGTCGCGTTCGGGGAGAAGATCGCCCGCCATTTGCTCGACGATGAAACGGTCGAATGGTTTGTTTTCATTGAGGGAGCGAATGACCCAGTCACGCCAAACCCACATGTAGCGGGTACGGTCGTTTTGGTATCCATCGGTGTCTGCGTAGCGGGCGGCATCCAACCACGAGGAGGCAATGTGTTCCCCGTAATGGGGCGAACTGAGGAGATGGTCGACGACCTTTTCGTAGGCCTCGTTCGATTCATCCGCAAGAAAGTTATCCATTTCCTCGGGAGAAGGGGGAAGCCCTGTGAGGTCGAAGGTCACGCGACGAAGAAGGGTTTCCTTGTCGGCCTCGGGGGATGGGTGCAGGCTTTCCTTTTCCAGACGGGCGAGGACGAACCGGTCGATGTCGTTCCGAGGCCAGTCTTTGTTTTTGGCTTGGGGCGCTTCGGGTCGAACAGGCGGAATGAAAGACCAATGGCGATCGTCCTCGGGCCAGTCGGCTCCCTCGTTTACCCAATTGCTCAAAACGTCGATTTGAGCGGTGGTGAGTTCGAGTCCCGAGTCCGGAGGGGGCATGCGTTCATCGGGATCTTTTGAGGTGATGCGGCGGATGACTTCGCTTTTCGCGAGATCGTTTGGAACGATCGGAGTCACCCCGTCTTTCTCGGAGAAGGCAGGGTTTCGTTTGTCCAGTCGGAGCTTGGCCTTGCGAGCCTTGGAGTCCGGCCCGTGGCACTTGTAGCAAGTGTCGGAGAGAATGGGTCGCACCTCGCTTAGGAAATCTACTTTGGCGCCAAGATGCAGAGAATGGAATAATACGAAACCTATTAGGAATATACCCGAGGCGATACGCGAGAATGGCATGTATAAGCCCGTTGCGGGTTCCAAAGCAGATGAATCTTCCTTCCGCCATGAATGCTTGGCCTCTTTCACTTCTTGTAGTCTTCGCCGTTTAGGCTATGGGTCACGGACTTTTGCCAAGTGATGAG
>CAWVZQ010000898.1:0-1506 GCA_963934405.1 uncultured Opitutales bacterium
GACACAAGGGAAATGCGTTTATCCGCCTTCAAAACGGAGCCAACCCCGAAATTGAGGGCGTCTCCAGTGGAAATCTCTATCACCTCGTCTACGGAAAGGTTCAGATTGACGCCGGACAGAGAACCTCCTGCCTTGAAACGAACGGTATCCGTGGCATTAACAACACTGCTCACGGCGAGATCACCCCGAGCAGAAAAGTCTACCTCTTTAAGATCATTTCCACCAGTGCCTGACAGGTTGGCGGAAACAGTGAGATTCCCACGTTCAGAAGCCAACGCAATCTTGCTTGCCTTGAGCGTGCCGCCGAAGTTGGCGTTTCCGTCCACCGCTATGTCTATGACTGAATTGGCCCCAGTGGCATCTAAATTAAGGTTGGACGCATCCAAATTACCTCCAAGGCTTCCGCCTGCGAAAAGCTCGATGAGGTCGGTCGCAGTTGCAGTGGCATTAAGATTCAGATTATTCAGAGCCCTAAGGATCACCTGCTTGGGCGCCGAACCATCGGAGGCGCCTCGGATGATGCCGCCCACGGTCAAATCGCCTCCCACGAGATTCCCGTCCTTATCGAAGATTCCGGTGGAGGCGAGCAACACGCGCTTGGCCGCCTCCATCGTTACGCCTGCATTTAAATTCAAGTCAAGTCCCGTTGAGATTTCAAGGACTCCATCGACTCCGGAAACGGTAAGGTTTAAGTCCTGTCCCTCCAGTTCGCGCTGTGCGAGAAAGGAAATGCTTTCCGCGGCTCGTATGGTTGCCTCGGTCACGCGGATAGACCCAGTCTTGAAGAGAGTCTGAACTGGAACTAGCTCGTTTATGGTAGCGGTATCGGTAACCTCATGCAAATTCGGATAAAGACCTGCGTAGCGACTGGAAAGGAGGAGGGTACCGTCGGCGTCATAGACGTTGGCGTTAGCCCAGTCTTCGGAATCGGCGTAGAAAGTGGCGATCACGCTGTTCGCCTCACTGGCAACCAAGTCGGCGTTGATACCGTCGAATGAGAAGCGGGTTCGGTTGGCTACAACGGTGGCGTCGGCCTGGTGTCGTACATAATACTTCTTCGAGACGGGATCATAGAGGTAGGTTGAGCCTTCGGTTCCGCCTGGTTTCTTGATTCGAAGCTTTACCTTGGAATGGTTTTCCACCGTGGGGGATGCATCGGTAGAAGTATGGGAGGGGTCTACGGGAGCCGAAGCATCAATCAAGCTTATGCTCTCTCCCGACTTTCGATATAGTTCATAACCTGAGTACTCGTGCTTGTTCACTTGCCCGACTTCAACCGTGACGGGCGTAAAACGGTAGGCTCCGAGATCGGTCACCTTCTGGAGGGTTCCGCCGACCAAACCGAAGACATCCGACGCTGGGTCGATCTTCGGAGCGAGGGAATAAAAGATATCGGGAGAACCGCCGGCAAGCGAATCCTTGAACTTGTAGTACCCGTAGAGTATCCCCTCATCGAGGATACGGTTCCCCCTAGCCACGAGTGAAACCTCTTTCACGGAAGAACCT
>CAWVZQ010000899.1:0-1505 GCA_963934405.1 uncultured Opitutales bacterium
CTCCTCGTCAAGGGCGGGGAAAGCCCCACCGGCATTTCCTTCGTCCTTACCCCCATAGTTAACGAAACCGACGATGACGGCGACGAGATTAACGCCGCCGGCAACAAAGTCTCCGCCTCCGGTGGCGACCCCGTTCGCAAGAGCGGAGGCGTCCTTGACGTTCGCTCCGGCGGCACCATCACCGTGGAAGGGGCGGAAGACCTCCTTCTCAATGGGATGGTCGGGCGAGTTTACGTAGCGTCCGGGTCTCCGGCGGTCGATGCGGCTTCCGCCGATATAACCTCTGCTGCCGGAGACGTCTTCGTTACGGGTCTGGTAAACGCCAAGGATTCCGTAACCATCTCGGCTCGCGACATTTTTGTCCTGAACGAAGCCGTCGTGAAGACTCGCGCAACCGGTTCCGAGGCTTTCCTCAAGGCCACTCGGAAGGTCCACGTCACTCGGAGTCCGACTGCCACCGAGCGGGCCCTCGTGGAGGCCGGTAAACTGGTTCACCTCTTTGGGAAGGAACTGCAAGCCGACGGCACCCTCAAGACCCGTGAGGCTGACGCCCGGATTCTCCTGAACGCCACCGACGATATTCTCGTCACGGGCGAAGTCCTTGCCTCCGACGTTGCGGAACTCAACTCAGGAGTTGCCTCCGACGCAACCAGGACCCGCCTCGAGCAAGGTTTTGCCCTTTCCGACCTTTCAGGTGGCGACGTCCGTATCTTCGCTGAGGCCAAGATCGATGCCGTGACCGACCTCCTCGTCGTGGCGGGCGGCAACTTCCGCCTGCAGGCCTTTTCCGAGCTAGGCGATGGCACTCGTTCTCTTGCGTCTCCCTACGTTAGTCAAAACGCCGAGACCATCGACGTCGTTACCGGTTCCCGTCAAGTCGAGGACGGCACGATGATCGTGGAGCGCGTCGAGTGGATCGACACCACTGTCACCGAGGAAGTTGGCAGGGAACAGGTCAAGGTGGGATTTACCCAGAAGGAAGCCAACGTCACCCTTGCCCAGAGCGGGTACTGGAAACCGACGGGCACATCACCGTCGACCGGTACCTTCCGCAAGTTCCTGGTGGACGAGGCGGGCGATTCTCTTTTCGGCGGTTTTTCAGGTAACGATACAGACTCCGCCGCTCTCGCCGACTTCAACAGCGCGACTATCACAGGTTGGTCAAGTATGGACGAGACGCAAAAGTGGCGGAAGGCGCTTGATACCACCGGTTACTTCAAGCTGTACAAAATGACTCTGGACGGGACTTCTGCAAATCCGAACGCGATTACACGGGAATCACGCGATGGCAATGTTACGGAGGATGACTGGGTTCCTTCTTGGAAGGACAACGCCTATGAAATCCGCAAGATAAACGTGGAGGGCTGGAACGGCGTCGAAAACGGCTCTTACGATCTCCTTCGCGACAAGTACGTCATCTTGCCGGTGGGAGCCTCCGCCGATATTTCTCGGGTCATCTCCAAGGGAGAGCCAACCACTACCAATCCTGTGGTCGGTCAATTGCG
>CAWVZQ010000900.1:0-1501 GCA_963934405.1 uncultured Opitutales bacterium
TTACTCAGTTGGTTCTTTTTGGCCAATGCAAAGAGCCGGGCATCCGGGGGCGAACTCCAAAGGAAGTAGGCGAGACGAACCGCCAATTCCCGGTCATTGAGCGGTCGCTTCGATTCTTTCGTGTTCGGCTCGTCGAGGTAAAGAAAACCGGGCGAAGCAAGGATGACGCTAAGGGGTGTTCGGATGGCCACGTCGAAAGAATCTCCGGCCGTAATTCTTCTCTTATATAAACCGACCAGTTGATCGATAAAAGTGGGGTCGGGTTCAACTTGACGAAAAGCTTCGACACAAAAGCGCTGAAAAATGGAACGGGCTCTCTCTTCTTCCGTATCCACGGTTCCGTGTAGGTTATTTTGTAAAATAGAAACAAGCCCATCGTCCTGAACCTTATCCTGCAAGGGACCTTCCCATTCCACCCAATCGACCCAAAGGGCCGGTGGAGGCGCCATTCCGCCTTTATAAATCTCTCTCTTGCCCCGTAAGGTATCTGCCATGAGGTTACTCTTCTCACGTAGAGAAAACTTGCGTGAACCATTGAGAGTCAATTCCACGGTGGTTTCGAAAACCTGAGGGGTACTGGTGGTTCCCGTGACTTGAAAAGTTTCCAACAAGCTGAAGCCATCACCATCCACATTTCGACTTCCTCCATTACTTACCGATCCCAGGACCGCAAAATGCCGATCCGGAGAAGTGCCCTCCACGGATCCCATGCGGACGCGAATCTTGTATTTCCCAATAGGCAAGGACTTGGATTTTTTCTTGGCACCCAGGGGATCCATACTGATTTCAATGAACTCCTCGCTGTTCAAATTCCCATTTCGGTCAAACACGCCAAGCAAAGATCCGCTCGTGGTCAGGGGATCATTCAGGTAGCGCAATTGGGAGGCTGCTTCCATTTCGTAACGACGAATTCTAAACTTTGCCTCATCTAAATCTTTGACTCCCACTTCGGGACGGGGAATCCCATCTTTTTGGAAAGCAAGGGCAGCGTCGTAACCCGCCTTGAAATAAGATTCGTATTTCCTCTTCACTTTGGCCGTTGCATACTTCTCCGCTTGCCGGCGTTGCTTAAACATTTGTGGCTTGGCGGATGGGAGGGGCCCTTCCCATTCGACCCAATCGATCCAAAGAGCCGGTGTTAGACCAAGGCCAGTTTCCTTAATTGCAGATAGCATCCGTGCCTGCATTGCCTTGGGGTCACCCCTTTCACGGACGGCGAATTTTCGAGGACCGTCCTTGGATAGCTGAACCGGCACCTCAATTACCTGAGGATTATCAATCGTACCGGTTACTTGAAAAGTATCCAATAGATTGAACTGATCTATAGCAGGAACAGCACCAATAGATACGAAATGCCTTTTCTTTTCAGCGGACTGGAGGGCACCAACACTAAAACGCAATTTGTAATGACCGGCAGGCAGAGTATCCACAACATGTTTGGTTTTTTTCCAACCGCTGGGATGTTCAGGTGGTAAAGCAATGAACTCTTGCTTGTAGCTGA